>JBFGTT010000080.1:0-9724 GCA_041565995.1 Rhodothermales bacterium | reverse complement strand
CGACCGGCGCTCCGACGAAGAGGTCAAGGAGGCCGCCGAAAAGGCGCTCAAAAAGCTCAACGAGACCTGGGACCGCGCCGAACTCTACCAGCGCATCGACTCGGCCTACCGGAGCAACCCCGAAGCAGGCCGCCGCCCCGAGTACGTCCCGGAAATGACGGCCCTGCTGCCTGTGATCCGGGACCAGCAAACGCTCATCATCTACGTCGACGCCGCCGCCGACGTCGAGGCCGCCCTCAAGTGGGTCGAGGAGCGCGCGCTGGAGCGCGTCGTCTTCAGCGGCGTGGCCGAAGGCTGGCGCGTGGCCGACAAGATCGCCGAGGCGGGCATCCCGTGCCTGGTCGGGCCGGTGCTCTCGGTGCCCACGCGCGAGAGCGACCGCTACGACAAAGCCTACGCCAACGCGGGCCTGATGCGGCGGGCGGGCGTCACCGTAGCCCTGCGCACGGGCGAGTCGGAGAACGTGCGCAACCTGCCCTACCACGCCGGCTTTGCCGCCGCCTACGGGCTGGGCAAGGACGAAGCGCTACGCGCCGTCACCATCGTCCCGGCGCAGATCTTCGGCGTCGGCGACCGGCTCGGCTCGCTCGAAGTGGGCAAGCAGGCCACCCTCTTCGTGGCCGACGGCGATCCGTTCGAGACGAAGACCGACGTGCTGCACGTCTTCATCGACGGCTACAAGATCCCGATGGTCAGCCGCCAGACGCGCCTCTACGAAGAGTTCCTCCACCGCGAACCGGGCCTCGCCAAGCACCCGGGCACCCCACCGGAGACGCATTGATTACGCGTGGACGTATGGAAGTGTGGACGTATGGACGAAAAAGAAAAATCGTCCATACGTCCACACCTCATTTAACCAGCATCAGCATTTTTTGCTGGCGGAAGCGGCCTGAGGTGAGGCGGTAGAGGTAGGGGCCGCTGGGCAGCCCCGGCACGGCCACGGCGTCGAAGGACGCCTCGTGACGCCCGGCGGGCAGGTGTCCGGCCACCAGCACCGCCACCTCCTGCCCCAGCAGGTTGTAGACCGCAAGCGTGGTGAAGCCCGGCGCGGCCAGGTCGAAGCGGATCGTCGTGCGGGGATTGAAGGGGTTGGGGTAGTTGCCGTAAAGGGCGAAGGCGCCGGGCGGATCCGCTGCCTCGTCGGCGGCGGTGCTCACGCAGAGGCTGCTCGGGCAGGCGCCGGCCACGACCACCGTGCCGTTCTCGCGCACCGTGAAAAGTGAAAAGGGCGGCGTAGCGCCGAGGACGCCGGAGGTCAGCAGCGGCAGCACCGAGGCGCCGAAGAGACTGCCGGCCTCGCGCAGGTCGAGGCGGTACACGTCGATGGGCGTGTCGCTGCCGGCGGCGTAGAGCGCGATGTTGAGGAGGCTGTCGGGCACGGCTACCGGCCCGGCTGCCTGGCCGAAGGCAAGGCCCTCGGCCAGCGTATCGACGACCGCATGGTCGGGCCGGTCGTTGAGGCGGTGCACGTCGACGGCGCCGTCGCCGGCGTCGATGACGCCGCCGTGCACGAGCAGCACCGCTATCTTCTCCCGGTCGCCCTCTTCGCGGCGCAACGGCTGCAGGAGCACCCTGTCGCGTAGCGCGACGGCCAGGTGGTTCTCGTTGGCGGCGATGGTGGTGGTGGTGCTAAGCAGCGGGTTGCTGTTGTCGGCGTCGCCGCCGGCCACCACCTCTAGGGTGCGCTGCCCGGCCAGCGCCGGCCGCAGCGAGGCCGCCTGCTGGAAGGCCAGGTCGTTGACCACGCGCTGCCCGCCGACGTAGAAGTCCACCACGCCGACGTCGAGCGCGTTGTGGACGAACAAGACCTGCCCGGTCGGTTCGGGCGGCGGCGGCGCCGCTCTGGTCAGTCCGAGTTCGAGCAGCAGGTTCGGATTATCCACGAAATGGAGGTAGCTGTCCATCGTGTCGGGATTCGAGGCCGCCAGCACGTAGACGAAGGAGCGGGCCGGAAAATAGCGCGTGTCGGTCGAATCCTCGGTGCCCCCGTCGAAGACAAACGTGAGCGCGGCGTCGGGCGACTCGTTCACGAGGGAGAGTTGCAAGAAATACTCCCGGTCCTTTTTGACGGCGAAATTCCTGTTGCTGACGTCGACCTGGTTGACCAGGCCGGGTATCGAGACGAAGGAGCGGGCTTTCAACTGGGAGAAATTCAGGTCGAGCGAATCGACGCCCGGCGTGGCAGGCGTCAGGATGTCTTCGCCGCGCACGAGCTTGATGCGCAGCGTGCCCGTCCCGCGAATGCCCGGCGAAGGGGGAAAGTTGGACATTTCGAAGTCGACGCGGTCGAGGGTGCCGTCGAAGGGCGCCTTGAAGAAGGTGCCGACGGCCCGGAAGTCGCCGCCGAGGTTGAAGTCGAAGATGTCGTTGCCGATGTCGAAGTAGCGGAGGGTGACGTCGACGGCGGCGTGCTGGGGCGTCGGGGTCGTCGCCGCCGGGGCGGGCGCGCGCACGGCCGGTTGCGGGAGGGGCGTCCCGGTACGTCGGTCCGCCTGGCCGAAACTCTGCCCCACGCCGGCCAGCAGCAGCAGGCCCGCCAGGCAGCACGTCGTCATAGCCTTGCACGTCATGAAGCTTCTCGGTTGAATGCCAAAGGGGGTTGGGACAAAACGGTCGGAAGGTAAGTGTTCGCCCTGCCCGCTGCAAGCGGCCCGGCGCCTCAGCGGAGCACCACCACGCTTTGCGATTGCGTGAGCGGCACCGCGCCGTCGGTGGCCGTCAGGCGGACGAAGTAGAGGCCGCCGGCCACGCGCCGCCCCGCCCCGTCGGTGCCGTCCCAGACGACGGTGTGGCGGCCCATGCCGTGCCGACCCGCCGCCAGCGTATGCACCGCCCGCCCCAGCAGGTCGTAGACCGTCAGCGTGACGTGGCCCGGCGCGGCCAGTTCGAAGGCCACCGTCGCCGGCGGCACCGCCGGGTTGGGATAGACCGGATCGAGCGCGAAGCGCCGGGGCGCCGGCACCGGCTCTTCGACGTCCGTCAGGCGTAGCCACAGCGCCTCGGCGGCGTCCACGTGCGCGAAGAGTTCGCTCTGGCTGCGGCCCGCCACCAGGGCAAAGACCACCTCGACCGACGCGCCGGGATCCAGCGAATAAGGACCGGAGCCGACCTGTTGCGAGACGTCGGTGTCCGAGAGCGTCTTGATCTGCACGCCGTTGCTGAGGAAGCTCCACTTTTCCTGCTGGGTATAGCCCCCGTCGGGCGTGTTGCCGTAGATCTCCGTCGGGTTGTCGATGGCGCGGTAGGTCAGCGGGGCGGCGGCGGCCAGGAGGTGGGCGCCGACGAACTGCCGGGCGGCGGCGTCGGAGGCGGCGTCCTGCACGTAGCCGAACTGCCGCTGTTCGTCGAAGCGAGCGGCGTCGCGCAGGGCGTCGGACTGGTTGACGTCCCAGTCGAAGAACAGGCCCGCGAAGAGATTCGAGAGCACGCCCGCCGAGGTGTTGGTGATGGTGTAGCGGAGGATGATGAAGTCCTGGTTTTCCGGCGCGTTATCGACGAAGCTCTCTTGCACGATCTGGAGGCCGATGGGCGTGCTGGCCGTCTCGTCGGTGAAGGCCACCAGCCCCTGTTCGTGCGTCAGCGCGCCGGGGCTGATGATTTGCAGCGAGGTGCCCTCTTGCAGCTGGAAGTCTTCGTCCTGGAAAGGCGGGCTGGTGGTCACGCGGCGCACGCAGTCGGAGACGTTGCCGGGGCCGGTAGCCACGAGCAGCCCGCCCTCGAAGAGCACCTGGCGCCCCCGCGTGATGAAGCCGATGCCGGGCGAGTCGTCGGAGAACTCCAGGAAGCCGATGTTGCCCTCGTCGGTGATGGAGACTTGCAGCGGCGGCGTCTGGCCCTGCGCCGCCGAGGTGTGCGTGGCAATCGACGTCTGGTTGGCGACGAGCCGCACGACGTCGGCGTCGGTGTAGGTGCCGGCGCTGACTTCCAGGAAAAACAGCAGCGAGCGGTTGCCCGGCGTGTCGGCGGCCATCTCGAAGGAGACGGTGACGGTGGCCTCGGCGCCCGAAGCCAGCGTGCCGACGGACGCCGTCGCGTCGGTGATCGTCACGAAGGCGTCCTCCGAGACCAGTTCGACGGTCACGCCGGCGGCTTCGGCCAGGTAGTTGGTGAAGGTAGCCGTCAGTTGGACCGTCTCGCCGCTTTCGATGGTGCCGTTGCCGCCGCTGTCGAGGATCGAGAAGTCGGTCATCCGGATGGCCGGGATGTCGGTGGCGGTCACGGCGCGGAAGGCGTTGACGCGCCCCTTGCCCATCTTACCCCGAAAGAGCGGGTTGTCGTCGTCGATGGGGTCGCTGGTGACGCGAATTTGCTCGCGCACCTGGTCGGGCGAAAACGCCGGGAAGCGGGTCTGGACGAGCGCCGCGACGCCGGCTATGAGCGGCGCCGAAAACGACGTGCCGCTGAAGGCGCTGTACTGGCCGTCGGGCACGGTGCTGTCGATGCTGCGGCCCGGCGCGAAGACGCCGACGGACCGGCCGTAGTTGGAGAAGCTCGCCCGCGTATCGAGGTCTTTGAAGGTGGAGCCAACCGGGAGCACGCCGTCGTAGTTGGCCGGGAAGGAGGGAATCAGGTCGGAATCCTGCCCGTCGTTGCCGGCGGCGGCCACCACCAGCGCGCCCATCTCCACCGCCAGGTCGATGATGCGCTGCCCCTGCTCGGAGCGTTCCGGCCCGCCCCAGCTCGTGTTGATGACCTGGGCGCCGTTGGCGGCGGCGTAGAGCAGGCCGCTAAAGCCGAAGCAGATCAGGTTGTCGTCGTTGGGGCAGCCGGCGTTGATGGGCATGAACGTGGCGTTCCAACTGGTGCCGGAGATGCCCTCGTTGTTGTCGGTGACGGCGCCGGCGGTGCCGGCCACCACCGTGCCGTGCCGGGCGTTGCCGGGCTGGCTTCCCAGGCCCGTCGGGTCGGGCGACCGGTTGGCGAAGTTCCAGCCGTGCACGTCGTCGATGAAGCCGTTGGCGTCGTCGTCGCTGTCGTTGTCGTCGATTTCGCCGGGGTTGGTCCAGACGTTCGCCGCGAGGTCCGGGTGGCGCCAGTCGGTGCCGCCGTCGATGAGGGCGACGACGACGCTGCCTGCTTCGCCCTTGACCACGTCCCAGGCTTCGGGCAGGCGCATTTGCCGGAGATGGGCCATCTGAACGAAGAGCGGATCGTTGGGCGTGGCCGCCGCGCCGGGCGCATCGGCGTAAATCCGGTAGCGGAAGTAAGGCTCGGCCCAGGCGACGGCGGGATCCCGGGCCAGCGCCGCCGCCACGCGCCGGGGCGATTGCGGGCCGCCGTAGTGGAGGTAATAGATCTGCCGCACCGACGCCGCGCTCGGCGGCAGCGCGCGTTTTGCCGCCATCGCCTCGAGCCAGGGATACGCCTGCTCGATCCGGTAGACCTGGTGCGCCTGCGCGATCCGGTCGAAGGAGGGCACGCCGGTCTTGGCGGCGCCCGCCGGCGGGGTCACGCCCGCCCTGAACTCCACCACCACCACGCCGGGCAGGACGTCGCCCTGCGGCCCGGTGTCGTCGGGTGCGGCGGTGGCGGCGGTGCTCAGCGCGAGCGCCAGGCAGAGGACGATCCATCGACGAGGGCGCCGCGCGGGCGCAAAACGGTCTGGCAGCAACATGAGCGGGGAGATTCTGAGTCACGGAAGGGCAGCGCGCAGGCATGCCGTAGGATACTGACCGCCAACAGGACGGTCAAGGCAGCCCGCCGTTCCCGAAACGCCGGGGTCCCGATAGGTTCCCGGCGGCGGCGCTTCATTTCACCAGCAGCAGCGCCCGCACGGCGACGAGGCTTCCGGCCTGCATCCGAACGAAGTAGACGCCGCCGGGCTGCCCCTGCGCCGCCCACTCCGCCGCGTGCGCGCCCCCCGGCAACCCTTCATCGAGCAGCCTGGCGACCCTGCGGCCCAGCACGTCGTAGACCTCCAGCGTCACGCGGGCGGGGCGGTCGAGCGTAAACGGGATCGTGGTGGCGGCCTGGAAGGGATTGGGGTAGTTGGCATGCAGCACGGCGCGCGCCGGGACCTCGCCCGCCTGCTCGTTGGCTACGTGCGTGGAGGCCATGCTCCGGAAAATCCCCTCGCTGAGGTGGCTCACGTAGAGAAACCCGGCCCGGTCGAGTTCCATCCCGTTGAAGAAGAGAGCGGGCAGGCCCGCCGTGATCGACGTCCACGAGGCGCCCCGATCCACCGACCGCTGCAAGCCTTTCGTGCCGTTGAAGGCGAAGAGGTGGCCGCTCTTGTTGACGCGAAGCCCCCAGGCGGACACCGAGTCGGGACCGGCCTGCGCCCACGTCTCGCCGCCGTCGTCGGAGCGGTAGAGGAACGGGTGGACGGCGGCGTAGACGGTGGCGTCGGGGGCGACGGCCAGTTGGCCCACGCCCTGGCCGACCGGCGCCACGGTGAACGTCTGCCACGTGGCGCCGGCGTCGAGGGAGCGCAACACCTGCGCCTCCCGCGCCGTGCCGGCGAAGACCACGTCGCCCGCTCCGGCGGCCAGCGTCCGGCGTTCCGGCAGGCCGTCTACCGTCTGCCAGGTCGCGCCGCGATCGGCGGATCGCTGGAGTCCCAGGTAGGAGTCGTAGAGCAGCACGCTGTCGCCGACGGCAACGGGCGCGTCCTGGGCCGGCGCCATGGTGGTCAGTTCAAACCATTCGGTGCCGTACTGCGACGTTTCGCCCTCGGCAAACCGGAAGATCGTGCCGAACTGTGCGGTGGTGAGCACGTCGCCCCAGGGTGTTTCGAGCAGCGACTCGGTGTAGGTATACTCGTAGGGAAAGGGGTAGCGGCGGCCCGCGCCGTCGCGTTTGTGCCAGGAGGTGCCGTGGTCGTCGGAGCGCCAGAGGCCGGTCGAGGTGAAGGCCAGCAGGCCGCCGTCGTGCGTCGGGGCCAGGGTATGCACCAGGGGGAAGGTCTCGCCCACGTCGATCTCTTCCCACCCCGCCGCGCCGGCGGACCGCCGAAACAGGCCGTAGCCGGGCATACAGTGGGAATAATCGATGGCCGGGAAGCAGTACGGCACGGTGCCGGCGTAGAGGTCGCCCGCGTCGGAGAATGCCAGCGCGCGCACGGCGAAGAAGTCGAGGCCGAACGAGGTCCACGTCGCGCCCTGGTCGTGGGAGACGTGCACGCCCCTCGGCGTGGCGGCGTAGAGCGTGGTGTCGGCGTAGAGCGTCAGGTCGAGCACGTCGCCCACGGCGGCGACGCGCTCCCACGGCCCGCCGGCTATCGAGCGGAAGAATCCGCCGTCGCCGTAGTCTCCGACGCTGACTGAGCCGGCATAGACCGCCCCGTCGGGGCCGAAGGCGAAGCGCGTGACGGAGCCGCCGACGGCGTCCTGCCCGGCGCCGAAGAGCAGGTCCCAGCGCGCCGCGTCCGGGTTCCAGCGGTAGAGGGCGCTGTCGAAGCCGAAGCAGCACGCGGCGGCGGTGCCGGCGTAGACCGCTCCGTCGGGGCCTACGGCCAGCGTGGCGACGAGGCGGGAGCTGCCGTCGTGCTCGCCCAGGCCCGCCGCGGCAGCCTGCCAGGTAGCCCCGCCGTCGAGCGAGACGAAGACGCTGTCGCGCGTCAGGGCGAAGAGGCCGGCGCCTGGACTCTGCGCCAGCCGCCGTACTTCGGCGCCCGGCGGCCCCACGCCCAGCGGTCGCCACGTCGCCCCGTCGTCCATCGAGCGCACGAGCCCCTCGGCGCTGGCGGCGTGCAGGCTTCCGTCTTCGGCCAACTCGAGGTCCTCGAACCACAACGCCGAAAAGACGGGCTGCCATGTCTGCCCGTCGTCCATCGAGCGAAAAATGACGTTGCGCGACGCCGCAAAGAGCGACCCCGTCGGCGCCTGGACGACGCTGCCGACGCTGCCTCCGCGCGGCCCCGCCAGCCGCATCCAGGCGACGGGCTGCGCGGGTGCCTCGGCGGCCAGCGCCGTCATCAGCAGGCCCGCCAGACATCCTCGAACAAAACGAGTCGATAGCATCCTCGATTCCTCCTCAAGCTTCAGCGGTTGCACCGCAGTCCGGCAGACGAGCGGCGCACGCCGGCGCGTCATTTCACCAGCAGCAGCGCCCGCACGGCGACGAAGCGCTCCGCCCGCAGCCGCGCAAAGTAAACGCCGCCGGGCTGCCCCTGCGCCGCCCACTCCGCCGCGTGCGCGCCCTCCGGCAACCCTTCATCGAGCAGCCTGGTGACCCCGCAAAGGGGCTGCCTGGCAAGGACGTGTTCGAGTGTCGGGGTGTTCGCGTGTTTGAGTGCGAAAAAATCTCGAACACCCTGTGCCCATCGCATTGGTACCACGGGCCGGTTGAAGTTGCCCTGTTGCCCCGCCCTGCCAGCTGAATATACACCGAAGGCGGAGTGCACACGTAGCGCCGGGCCGTCCCTATTTTCGTGCCTGCTACACCCGCCGCCAGAGGCATCCTTCGAGCGTCAGGCCCGGCCCGAAGGCCATCGCCACGCCGTGGTCGTAGCCGTCGTGGCCGGCGGCCCGCGCGGCCCGGTGCCGGTCCAGGATGCGCTTGAGCACGAAGAGGATGGTGGGCGAACTCATGTTGCCGTGCAGGCGCAGCACCTCCAGGCTGTCGAGGACGGCGTCGGCGTCGAGGCCGAGGATCTCCTGCGCCTTCTCGACGATGGCTCGCCCGCCGGGATGGATGGCCCAGAAATCGACGTCGGCGGGGGCCAGGTCGTGCCGGCCCAGCAGCGCGTCGAGGTAGCCGGGCAGGTTACGCGCGATGACTTCGGGCACGCGCGAGGAGAGGCCCATCAAGAAGCCCGTGTCGCCGATCTCCCACGTCATGGCGTCCATCGAGTCGCCGTCGAGCAGGCTGTGGTTGTCGAGGTAGGCCAGGTGGCCGCGTGCCTCGGCCTCGGTGCGCGAGGCGAGCACGGCGGCGGCGGCCCCGTCGGAGAAGAGCGCGTTGACGACGGCGGTGTCGAAGGCGTCGTCGATCTGGAAGTGGAGCGTGCAGAGTTCGGCGCAGACGACGAGCACGCGGGCGTCGGGGCACGTCTGGCAGAAGCTGTGGGCCAGGCGTAGCGCGTTGAAGGCGGCGTAGCACCCCATGAAGCCCACGAGCGTGCGCCGCGTGGTGGCCGGCAGCCCCAGCCGCCGGACGAGTTCGATGTCCAACCCCGGCGCGAAGAACCCGGTGCAGCTCACGGCCACGAGGTGCGTGACGGCCTCCGGCTTCAGGCCGGCCTGCCCGAGGGCGTCGCGGGCCACGCGTTCGGCCAGGGGCAGCACCGCCTGCCGGTACTTGCGGTTGCGCTGCGCCGTCGTCGGGGCGGGCGTCAGCGACCAGTCCGGTGGGAAGAAGTCGAAGTCGTCGGGGCTGCGGCGCGTGTAGTCTTCGACGCACGAGTACCGGTAGTCGATGCCGGAGCGTTCGTAGATGAGCGGGATGCGCCGCCGCAGCGGTTCGGGCAGGCTCTCGACGCGCTGCATGAACGCGGCGGCCTCCTGCTGCGGGCCGTGCACCGGCGGGTTGCCCGTGGCGATGGCTTCGAGAACGGTGTGCATACGCTGGTCTTCGGTTTACCGTGGTCGATGGGTCTCGTCTCCGGCTGTTTCAACCGAAAACCTGGCTTGCCGGCGCGCCCGCTCAGCCGCCCTCCTCCTGCCGTTTGGCCTCGTCCCAGTACCGATCCATCTCGGCCAGGTTCGCCTCGGCGAGGGTCTGGCCCTGCTCGGCCAGGCGGCGCTCGATGTGCTGGAAGCGGCGGCCGAACTTGTCGTTGGTG
>JBFGTT010000079.1:0-9761 GCA_041565995.1 Rhodothermales bacterium | reverse complement strand
GCACGACGACGGCGTACAGCTTCGGCGACGATGCAGGCGAGCTGTATCGCTACGGGAATTATGCAGACGCCAGTACGAGTTTCGAATGGTCAGATACGACCCAGAGCGACGGGTATGAGACTACTGCGCCGGTTGGCCGTTTTGCTGCGAATCCGTGGGGTCTTTACGACATGCACGGCAACGTGTGGGAGTGGGTGGCGGACTGGTACGGCGCGTACGCTCCAGAAGCAGTGACCGATCCTACGGGACCTTCTACGGGCTCGGGCCGGGTGTTCCGAGGCGGTAGGTGGAACATCACCGCCGGGCTCGCGCGGTCGGCGTATCGCAGCAGCTTCGCGCCGGGCTTCCGCAGCAACTACCTCGGTTTTCGTCTTCTGAGGGCGGCCCTGTGAGGGGGGCTTACCCTTGGCCCTTTTACCCTTGGTCCCTTGTCGTCTTTTGGGGGAAGCGCCGGAACGGACCGCCGCAGCGAGCGAGGCGCAGCCGCGCTGCGGCGTGACGTGGAGGCGGCGCGGGGCGCGCGACCGTTTTCCGCAAGCTGCCCGGCGGATCTATGCGCGCGCGCTCGTGGTTTACGCCCCACGCAGCCCTACATCAGCAGTGCTATTGCTATGCACATCGCCCTACGTTTTCGCACCCCGGCCTGCCTCGCCTGCCTGCTGGCGCTCGCCCTGGGGCTGGGCGCCTGCCAGCCGAAGGACGCCGGCGTGAGCCAGACCGAAGAAGGCCAGCTCGTCCTCGGCGAGGTCGAAGAGACGGCGACGGCCCGGCGCGGCGTGATCCTCGCCGGCCGCACGCTCGTGCTCGACGGCTTTCGCGGCAACGTCTGGCTCAACGGCACGCAGGCCGACGTGGCCTCGTTCGTCTTCACCCGGCAGGCGCGCGGGCGCACCCCGGAAGACGCCGCCAGAGCACTCGCCGGCATCACGCTCGAAGAAGCAGGCGACGACGCCACCTTCACCTACACCCTCCGCGCCAAGGCGCCCGAACTGAGCCGCATCGACGTCACGGGCGACGTGCCGCGCGGGACCACCCTCCGCATCCAACTCGGCAGCGGCGACGTGGCCCTCTCCGGCATCGACGGGCCGCTGGAGGTGAAGGTCGAGGGCGGCACGGTCGTGATCGGAGGTGCCGGCGCGAGCGTGACGGTCGAGACGCGCAACGGCGCCGTGGACCTGGGCCTCTACCGCCTGCCCGCCGGCAGTGCCGTGCGCGTGCGCGCCACCAACGGCGACCTGGCGCTGACGCTGCCCGGCAGCGTGGCCGCCCGCATCGACGCCCAGACCAGCGCCGGCGACATCACCACCGAGGGTCTCACCTTCTCCACGCGCAAGCTCGAACCCGTCGGCGCCGGGGCGCGCTTCCAGGGGCAACTCGGCAGCGGCGGCGCCACCGTCACCCTCCGCACCGAGAACGGCGCCGTGGCCCTGCACGAGGGCAGCGTGCTGCGCCTTCCTCCGCGCCCCGGCATGCTGGAGGCGCAACCCGACACGATGAAGGCCGACACCACGAAGGCCGACACCACCCGCGCTCTGCGCCCGGCGGACAGCCTGCGCGCCCCCATCGGCCTCCGCCCGCCCGGCACCGAAGCGACCGACCGCCAGGACGACCGACGATAGCCGACGGACCCCACGCAACCCCTTGAGCATGGCGACCCTCCCCGTTGCCGCCTTCGAGCAGGTGGACATCCGCGCGGGCACGGTGGTGCGGGCCGAAGCCTTTCCGGCGGCGCGGCGACCCGCCTACAAGCTCTGGATCGATTTCGGGGCGCTGGGGATCAAAAAGGCCAGCGCGCAGATTACGAAGGAGTACGCGCCGGAGGAACTGCCGGGGCGCAGCGTGCTGGCCGTGGTCAACTTCCCGCCGAAGCAGGTCGCGGATTTTATGTCCGAGGTGCTGGTGCTCGGCGCCGTGCTCGACGGCGGCGCGGTGGTTCTCGTCCAACCCGACCGGCCCGTCCCGCCCGGCACCCGCATCGCCTGAGCGCGCACCGTAGGGTTCACCCCATCCGAGAGATCGACATGACCAGGAAGCTGCACGTGACGGCGCTGGCCTGCCTGCTGCTGGCCGCCTGCGGCTCCGGCGCCGCCGACGAGACGATCGTGGCCGGATTGGAGGAACGCCGGATTGCCCTGGCGGGCCGGACGCTCGTGCTCGACGCCGACAACGGCTCCGTCACCGTCACGGGCCGCCAGGACAGCACGGCGACGCTGCAATTCGAAAAGCGGGCGCGCGGCGCCGACGACGAGGAGGCCCAACGCCACCTCGAAGGCATCTCCATCGAATCGCAGGAGCGCGGCGACACCTACACCCTCCGCCTGCGCAGCAGCCACGCCGACAAGACCGTCGTGGACGTCCGCGTGCAGGTGCCCTACAAGACCCCGCTACGCCTCGACGTAGCCAACGGCGGCGTCGAGATCGCGGCGATGGCGGCGCCGCTGACGGTGGAGGTGGGCAACGGCTCGGTGCGCATCAAGGGCGCCGCCCACCACCTGGACGTACGCACCGGCAACGGCGACCTGACCGTCGAGATGGCCGGCTTCCGGGACGAGACCGCCGTCCGGCTCGAAGCGGGCAACGGGTCCATCGCGTTGGGGCTGCCGGCGAGCGTCTCGGCGGCCGTCGAGGCCGAGACGCAGGTGGGCGCCATCGAGGTGCGGGGCCTGGCGCTGGCCGAGCGCGCCGAGGAGAAGAGCGCCACCGGGGGCCGCCTCCGGGGCGTGCTGGGCAACGGGTCGGGCCGCATCGCCCTGCGCACGCGCAACGGCTCCATCGTGCTGCGCGGCGGGTCGTAGGGCTTGGGAAAATCTATCGACGGGTTAAGTCGTTTCGCCGCGGAGACGATAAAATTGTAGATATTCGGGGGTACAAGTGCGCCTCGTCGGAGGTTATCAGCTTGCAGCGATCGGCGATCAGCTTTCAGCCAAAGATTTTCTGGGCTGACCGCTGAAAACGGCAGGCTCGTCCAGGGGGATCTATGACGCAACGCGCAGGATACGCCGCAGGCAGCGCGCCGGCCCCTTCCGCCCTGCGGCGCTACGTTCACCGCTTCGCCTACGCCAGGGAGTACGTAGTCATCGCCGGGCTGTTCGTGGGGGTGGTGGCGGGGTTGTCGCTGGCGACCTGCGTCGGCCTCGCGGTGCTCTCTTCAGTGCGGGCCTACACGAACGCCGAGGCCCTCTACTCGAAGGCCCAGAAAGACGCCGTCTACTACCTGCACCAGTACGCCTACACGGGGCAGAGCGAGTATTTCCAGAAGTACCGGGCGGCCATCGCGGTGCCGCTGGGCTACCGGCAGGCGCGCGTCGAGTTGGAGAAGGCCGCCCCCGACCCGGAGGTCGTCCGGCAGGGTCTGTTGCAGGGCCGCAGCCATCCCGCCGACGCCGCCGTCGGGCCGATCTGGATGTTTCGGCTGGTGCGCCGCCTGGGGCCGGCCCGGCGCGCCTTCCGCCTCTGGAGCGAAGCCGACCTGCTGGTGGCGCAACTGGAAAACGTGGCGGCGCTGCTGCGCGCCGAGGTGGCCTCCGGCGACCCTGACGCTTCCCGGAGGACGGCGCTGCTGCAAGAGATCGAGCGCATCAACGTCAACCTGACCACGCTCGAAGAGACCTTTTCGGGCACCCTCGGCGATGCCGCGCGCGCGGTGCGGCGCTTCGTGCTGCAGAGCCTTGGCGTGGCCGCGCTGCTTCTGCTGGGCCTGGGGCTGCTGCCCTCCTGGCGCATGCTCAAGCGGCTCAAAGATTCCGAGGATAAGTTCCGCCGCCTCTTCGAACAGTCGCGCGACGCCATCGCCCTCGTCAGGCTCGACGGGCAGGTGGCCTACGCCAACCCGGCCGCCTTCGACCTTTTCGACTACCCGCCTGCTGCGCCCGGCCAACCCGCCGACGAGGTTCGCGTGGAGGACTTCTTCGCCGAGGCCGCCGGGCGCGAGAAGCTGCTACGCCGGATCCGCCGCGAGGGCTTCGTCGAGAACTACGAGGTGCCGCTGCGCCGCCGCGACGGCGTCGTGCTCGACTGCCTGGTCACCGCCACGCGCATCCGGGACCGGCGCGGGCGCGTCGTCGGCTTCGAGTGCCTCCTGCGCGACATCAGCCGGCGCAAGGCCACCGAGCGCCGCATGCGCCTGTTGGAGCGTGCCGTCGAGGCCAGCGGCAACGTCATCCTCATCAGCGACGCCACCCGGCCCGACTATCCGCTCGTCTACGTCAACCCCGCCTTCGAACGCCTGACGGACTTCCCGGCGGAAGAGGCCATCGGGCGCAACGGCTTCTTCCTGCTCGAAGCCGACCCGGCGGCCTGCGAGCGTACGCTGGAGGTGCTGCGCCGCGCCCTGCTCGAAGAGACCGAGAGCCGCGTGGTGCTGCGCAACGTCCGCAAAGACGGCAGGCCCTTCTGGAATGAACTGAGCATCGCGCCGGTCTACGACGCCGACGGCAGGCTCGTCAACTACGTCGGCATCCAGACCGACGTGACCGAGATCAAGGAGGCCGAAGAGGCGCTCAAGAAAGCCCTTGCCAAAGAAAAAGAACTCAGCGAGATCCAGGCGCGCTTCGTCTCGATGGCTTCGCACGAGTTCCGCACGCCGCTGGCGACCATCCTCTCCTCCGCCGAACTCGTCGAACGCTTCCGCCACCAGTGGGAGGACGGGCGCACGCTCAAGCACCTGCAACGCATCCAGAACAGCGTCCAGGCGCTGACAGAGTTGCTCGAAAACGTGTTGCTGGTGGGCAAGGTGGAGGCCGGGCGGCTGCGCTTCCAGCCCGTCGACGTGGAGCTGGGCGCCTTCTGCCGCGAGCTGGTCGAGGAGGTGTGGATGGGGCACGGGCAGGGCCGCCGGATCGAGGTGCGCCTGCCGGAGGCGCCGCTCGTGGTGCAGGCCGATCCGCCCCTGCTGCGCTCGATGCTGAGCAACCTGCTCACCAACGCCGCCAAATATTCGCCGGCGGACGGCGTCGTCGTCTTCAGCCTGGCCCGCGACGCGGGCCGCGCCGTCTTCCGGGTGGCCGACGAAGGCATCGGCATCCCGGCGGAGGATCTGCGGCAGGTGGCCGAGCCGTTTCACCGGGCCGGCAACGCCGAGACCATCCCCGGCACGGGCCTGGGCCTGTCCATCGCCCAGCGCGCCGTCGAACTCCACGGCGGCACCCTCACGATTGAGAGCGAAGAAGGCCGCGGCACGCTCGTGGCCGTCTCCATCCCGCTGGTCGCGCGGCCTGCCGCGCAGGCGGCGAAGGTGTAACCCCCATGCGCACCATCCTCGTCATCGAAGACGACCCGGACGTGCTCGACAACGTGCACGACCTGTTGAAGACCGAAGGCTTCGTCACCGTCGGCGCCAGGGACGGGCGCGCCGGGCTCAAAGAAGCCCACCTGCGCCAGCCCGACCTGATCATCTGTGACGTGATGATGCCCGACATGGACGGCTTCGAGGTCCTGCGCCAGGTGCGCAGCCAGCCCGAGACGCGCACCATCCCCTTCATCTTCGTCACCGCCCGCGCCGGACGCGCCGACCTGCGCACCGGCATGGACCTCGGCGCCGACGACTACCTCGTCAAACCCTTCACCGCCGAAGAACTCCTCCAGGCCGTCCGCACCCGCCTCGAACGCCACGACGAGCAGCGGCAGTGGTACCAGGAACGCATCAAGGAGCTGCGCAGCAACCTCTCCCGGACGCTCCCGCACGAACTGCGCACGCCGCTCTCGTGCATCCTGGGCTACTCGCAGTTTCTGCTGGAAATCCTCGACACCGTAGAGCCGGACGAGTTGCGCGGCATGCTCGAAGAGATCAACGATTCGGGCAAGCGCCTCGAACGCCTGGTCGATAACTACTACCTCTACGCCCAGCTCGAAATCTCCGCCACCGACCCGGCCTGGCGCGCGACGATGCTCGGGCAGGGCCTCAGCCGCCCGCAGCCGCTCGTCGAACGGGTGGCCCACGCGCAGGCCCGGCGCCACGGCCGCGACGCCGACCTGCGCCTGCGCCTGGCCGACGGCACCGCCCGCATCCAGGACACCTACCTCGAAAAGATCGTCGCCGAACTGGTCGACAACGCCTTCAAGTTCTCCCGCCCCGGCACGCCCGTGCTGGTGACGGGCCTGCGCGACGAAGACTACTACGTGCTGGAAGTGGCCGACCAGGGGCGCGGCATGTCCGAAGAGCAACTGCAACAGGTGGGGGCCTTCGTGCAGTTCGACCGCAACCGCTACGAGCAGCAGGGCCTGGGCATGGGCCTGACCGTCGCCCGCCGCCTGGCCGAACTGCACCAGGGCACCCTCGGCGTTGACAGCCAGCCCGACGAGGGCACCACTATCTGGGTCTGGCTGCCCGTGGCGGAGTAAGGGTTCGGAGTGTTCGAGTGTTAGGGTGTTCGAGTGTTTGAGTGAACAAACGCTAACACCCTAACACTTTAACACGTCAACGCCCTCTCACAAATACAGCGCCAGCGCCAGGTAGTGGCAGAGGCTGCCGGCCAGCACGAACACGTGCCAGATGGCGTGGTGATAGGGCAGCCGGTGCCAGACGAAAAAGGCGATGCCGCCGGTGTAGCACAGCCCGCCCGCCGCTATCCAGGCCACGCAGCCCGGCGGCGCCGCCCGCAGCAGCGGTTGCGCGACGGTCACCACCAGCAGGCCCATTGCCAGGTAGAGCAGCATCGAGAGCAGCGGGGAGCGCCCCAGGTACAGGAATTTGTAGACGATGCCGGCCAGCGCCGCGCCCCACTCCAGGCACAGCAGTGTCCAGGCCAGGCCGCCGTCGAAGTAGAGCAACACGAAGGGCGTGTAGGAGCCGGCGATGAACACGAAGATGGCGCTGTGGTCGATCAGGCGCAGCAGGCGCTTGAGGCGCGGCGTGCGGAAGCTATGGTAGAGCGTCGAGGCCGCGTACATGAACACCAGCGTGACGCCGAAGATGCAGCACCCGACGAGGCGGCTGACCTCGCCCTCGCCGCCGACCACCCGCACGAGCACGAAGAACCCGATCACGCTGAGCACCAGGCCGATGCCGTGCGTGATGCTGTTGGCCCACTCCTCGGCGCGCGTCGCCGCGGGCAGGCCGGCGGATGTCGTCCTCTCGTCCAAAGGAAAGATCGTGCTGAAGGAAGGAAGGCGTGAAACGTGAACGGTACGGGTGTGCTGCTACTGCGTTGCGGGCGGGCGCCGGCGGCCTCGGCGGGCAGGGGCGTTCAGGGCACTTTGAGGGTGCGGATGAAACGGTTGAAGAGGCCCGGCAGGAAGCGTTTCAGGTACACCGCCGCCTTCTCTTTGCCGGCGATGTAGACCTCTGCCTTCCCGCGCTCGACGGCGCGGAGGATCTTCCGGGCGCAGACGTCGGGCGCCAGGCCGTGTTGCTGCGCCGCGTCCATCGCGCCGTGGGGCGTGCCGTCGGCCTGCAGCGCGTGGATCGAGATGGCGGTGCGGACGAAGCCGGGGCAGACCACCGTCACGCGCACGCCGGCGTCGTGCACCTCGGCCCGCAGCGCGTCGAAGAAGCCGTGCAGGGCGTGCTTCGAGGCGGCGTAGGCCGACCGGCGCGGCGTGCTGAAGGTGCCCACCAGGCTGCTGACGACGACCACGTGTCCGCTGCCGCGCGCCAGCATCGAGGGCAGCACCGCCTTGGTCAGCGCCACGGTGCCGAAATAGTTGACCTCCATGATCCGGCGGTCCACTTCGATCTGGGTCTCTACGGCACGCCCCCGCTGGCCGATGCCGCCGTTGTTGATCAAAACGTCGATGCGCCCGAAGGCGTCGAGGGCCTGCTGCGCGGCGGCGCCCAGCGAGGCGGCGTCGGCCAGGTCGAGCGGGAGGACGAGGTGGCGCTCCGGGTGGGCGCAGGCGGCCTGCACCTGCCGCAGCCGGTCTTCGCGCCGCGCCGAGAGGACGAGCCGCGCCCCGCGCTCGGCCAGTGCCTCCGCCAGCGCCTCGCCGATGCCCGACGACGCCCCCGTGATCCAGGCGATCTTCTCTTCAAAATACAAAATGGGTGCCTCCGTCTTCTTGAAAGAAACAGACCCGAAGGGCGTCGCGCACCCTTCGGGTCGTGTATTCAAAACGCAAAACCTCGGTTCCGGAGCCTTTAGCGGGGCACGAGCGTCACGCGGACGGCGTCGTAGTAGAGCGCCGTCTTGCCCTCGAAGCCCGACTCGGTGCCGACGAGCAGCCAGAGCGCGCCGCCGGCGTCCGTCGCGATGGTGAAGGGCTGGTTCCGGTTGTCCCGCTTGATGAGGCGGTAGGGCGGCTGGCTCGTGCACTGATCCGAGCCGTTGGCGATGTGGCCGATGACGATGGCGTTCTCGCCGCTGGCCCCCTGGTTGTTCTTGTCCACGTTGAGCCGGTAGTCCTCGCCCACCACGATGGGTTCGGGTTCGATGCGGGCCGCGCCGACTTTCAAGAAGACGCTCTCGCCCGGCGGCCCGCCGATGCCTCCGCAGCCGGAGGGCGCGTTGCTGGCGAGGTCGAGCGCGAAGGTGATCGTGTAGGTCGTGTTGGGCCGCAGGCCGGTCACGCGGCGTTTGAGGAACATGAACAGGTCGTCGCTGAGGTTACGCCCGGCCAGGAAGAGCGCCTTTCGGGTGCCGCCTACCTCTGCCGGCAGCGGGCGGCGGTCGAAGGCCAGTTCCATCTCCTCGGCGGTTTTGGCGGTTGGATAATCCACGAAGGCGCCGGTCCATCCTTCGTCGCTCTCCTCGAAAGAGAACGAGAGGTCGAGCCGTCCGTCGTCTTGCGACGGGGCGTCGGAGCAGCCGGCGGCCAGGAAGAACAGGAGCAGGGCAGCAAGTAGCGCGCTCCCCCTGCGTGTAGCCAAGCTGCTCAAGGGGAAAAACGTGCGCATCTGCATGGCGATAGATGGAGGGTTTGGTTGAGGGGTTGTGTGTTTGCTTACAGACGATGGATCTCGGACGGCGGACGCGCTACCGCTTGTAGATGCGGATGCCGCCGCCGGAGCTGCGCAGCGTCAGCAGCGGGCCGCCGCCGTTGATGGACCCGCGCAGGCGGCTGCGCTCCACCTCGCCCGCGACGGTCACCGGCAGGTCGGTCTTGACGCTGCCGCCGGAGGCTTTGGCGTCGAGGTCGGCGCGGGTGCCGGGGTCGAGGCGGAGGGTGATGGAGCCGCCGGAGGTTTCGAGCCGCATCGGCGCGTCGGGCTGCACGGCCAGGTCGGCTTCGATGCCGCCGCCGGAGGTGTTGGCGTCGGCGGTGCCGTAGATGTCCCTCAGGCGGATGCTGCCGCCGGAGGTGTGGGCCGTCACGTCGCCGCCGGCCCGCTCGACGGTGATGGAGCCGCCGGAGGTGTTGGCCTCGACGGCGCCCTTGACCTCGCGCGCGGTGATGGAGCCGCCGGAGGTGTTGAGCCGCGCCCGCCCGCCGATCTGCTCCGCCGTGATGGAGCCGCCGGAGGTGTTGAGCGCCACCGGCCCGTCGACGTCGAGGGCGGTGACGGAGCCGCCGGAGGTGTTCAGGTCGGCTTCGCCCTGGAAGCGCTCGGCGTGGATGCTGCCGCCGGAGGTCTTCACCGCCACGTCGAAGCGGCGCGGGACGGTCACGTGGTACTCGACCCAGAGGCGGTTGTTGCGCCGCCAGCGGTGCTCGCCGTCGTAGTCGCCCCGAATGGTGAGGCCGCGCCCGGTCTGCTCGAAGTCCAGCCGGAAGCGGTCGAAGGCTTCCTGGGCCTTACGCTCGCTCACGTCGTCGGCGCCCTTGACCACGCGCACGACGACGGCGTCGCCGCTGCCGCCGGTCACGCGGACGGTGCCGAAGTCGGT
>JBFGTT010000078.1:0-9825 GCA_041565995.1 Rhodothermales bacterium | reverse complement strand
TCGATCTCAGCGAAGACATCCGCGTCATCGGCGTCTATACGGCCAACGTGAAGCTCCACACGGACGTGGTGGCCCAGGTGAAGGTGCGCGTGGTGCCCGAAGGCGGCGAAGCGCCTGCCGAAGCCGAATCGGCCGCCGAAGTCGAACCCGCTGCCGAAGCCGCGCCCGTCGCCGAAGCCGAACCGGCCGCCGAAGCAGAACCGGCCGCCGAAGCAGAACCGGCTGCCGAGGCGGAAACGGAAGATAAGACGGAAGCCTGAGCCTGCCGCCGACGCGCTGCGGGCAACATTTGGAGCGGGGTGTTCGTTAGCCAGGAGGCTGACGGGCGCCCCGTTTCCGTTGATCGCTGAGCCGTAACGGAAACCGGGCCGGCAGCCTCTAAACAGGGCGGCATCGGTCAGCCGGACACCGGCGCGGATGCCCCCTCCCAGGCAACCAAGGCGGGTCGCAACGCCTATCCCGATGAGAGCCGTTTCCTCCTTCTTCCCGGCCTGCGCGCTTGCTCTGCTGGCGCTCGTGGGGTGCGCGCCGGCGGCACAGGCACAGATCATCGGCCCGGCTACCGACTACGTGCACTGGACGGCCGCCGCCGCTCCGGCCACCGCCACGCCCGGCCAGACGGTCCGCCTGACGCTCAAGGCAGAGATCGACGAAGGCTGGAAAATGTACGCGCTCGACTCGCCTAAGCCGAGCCGGGCGCTCCAGGTGCGCCTCGAGAACCTGCCCGCCGGCATCACTCCGCCCGACACCGTGCTGCAAACCGGCGCCCGGCGCGACTACGATCCGTTCTTCAAGAAAGAAGTCACCTATTTTCTGGAGACGGCGGAGGTCTGGGCCGACCTGCCCGTGACGGCGCAGGCGGCCGGCGGCGCGCAACGCCTCGGCGGCGTCGTCCACTTTCAGATCTGCAACGACCGGCTCTGCCTGCCGCCGACGGACGCGCCGTTCGAGGCGGCCCTGCGCATCAAAGGCAGCCCGGCGAGCGGGGCGGCGTCGCAGGGCGCGGCCGTGGCGCCGGGCGCCGGCGAGCCTTCCGGCGGGCAGGCGCCCTCGTTCGCCCAGGGGGGCGCCTCGGCGACGATCAACCCGGAACAGGCGGCGTCCGCCGCCGCCGGCGCAGGCCCGTCCCGTTCCGGCGGGCTCTGGGGCTTTCTGCTGCTGGCGATGGGAGCGGGCCTGGCCGCGCTGCTGACGCCGTGCGTCTTCCCGATGATTCCGCTGACGGTCTCCTACTTCACCAAGCACAGCGAGGACCGGGGCGAAGCGCTGCGCATGGCGGTGGTCTACGGCCTGGCTATCGTCATCACCTTCACGGGGCTGGGCGTGCTCATGGCGGTGCTGGTGGGGGCCGCCGGGGCGCAGTCGTTCGCCGCCAACCCGTGGGTGAACCTGTTCATCGGCGGCGTCTTCGTGATCTTTGCGCTGGCGCTGCTGGGCCTGTTCGAGTTGCGGCTGCCGGCGGGGCTGGTCAACTTTTTCAACCGCAAGAGCAACGAGCGGCAGGGCTACCTCGGCGTGCTCTTCATGGGCTTCACACTGACGCTGGTGTCGTTCTCGTGCACGGCGCCGTTCGTGGGCGGCCTCCTGGCGGCCACCGCCGTCGGGTCGTGGTCGTATCCGGTGCTGGGGATGGTGGTCTTCAGCGCCACGTTCTCGCTGCCCTTCGTCTTCTTCGCGCTGTTTCCCAAGGCACTCAACGCGCTGCCCAAGTCGGGGTCGTGGATGAACGCGGTCAAGGTGGTGCTCGGCTTCGTGGAACTGGCCGCCGCGCTCAAGTTTCTCTCGAACGCAGACCTGGTCTGGGGCTGGGGACTGATCTCGCGCACACTGGCCATCGCGCTCTGCGTGGTCATCTTCTTCCTGGCAGGGCTGTACCTGCTGGGCAAGCTGCGCCTGCCGCACGAGCCGGCCCTCGAGCACGTGGGCGTGGGGCGGCTCCTCTCCGCCGTGGCCTTCTTCGGCCTCTCGCTCTACCTGCTGCCGGGCCTGCTGGGCGCTCCGCTCAATAAGCTCGACGCCTACCTGCCGCCGCGCCAGGCCACCGACGTGAGCCTGCTGGCTACCTTCCAAAACGTGGCCGGCGGCGCCCTACACGACGACGAAGCCTGGATCGTAGACGACATCGACGCCGCCTTCGCCAGGGCGCAGCAGGAAGGCAAACCCGTCATGATTGACTTTACGGGCTACACCTGCACCAACTGCCGCGAGATGGAGGCCAACGTCTTCACCCGCCCCGAAATCGCCGAACGCTTCCAGCGCGACTTCGTGCTGCTGCGCCTCTACACCGACGGCCTCGAACACGGCGAGACCTTCCAGCGCTTCCAGCTACGGCTCACCGGCACCGTCGCGCTGCCCACCTATGCCATCGTCGGCCCGCAGGAGCCTGCCCGACCCCTCGCCCAGATCAGCGGGACGCTCGACGTGCCGACCTTCGCCGCCTTCCTCGACGGCGGCACCGCCTCCTTCCTCGAACGCAGCCTGGCCGCCACCGAGTAGATCGCATGCCGCCGCGCTTCGCCCTTTTTGTTCGCCCGGATCGTTCGGCGCAAGGGCGCTTTTCAAACTGGCGCGGCGATGGCCGGCGTCCCTAAAACCTAAGGGTGCTCCCCGAACGCGTCCGGGAGCACCCTTACGTTTTACGCCTCGTCCCATGGTAACTTTTTCAAAGGGGGCCGTTTGAAGGGTATGGAGGTGGGGAGGTACGGGAGCCCAAACCCCGCCCACACGCCCAACCTCCCATACTCCCATACGCTGTAGCCACCCTATTCCAGGTCGTGTTCGGGGTCGAAGGCGCGCTCGACTTTGTGTTCGAGTTCGGCCAGCTGGCGGTCGATCTCGTCGAGGCGGTGCGTCACGTCCTGACGCACGTCGCGGAAGGCAGCTTCGCCGGCGTCGTCGAGGCGCGCGAGGTCCGCCTGGAGCGCCTGGCGCTCGTCGCGCAGTTCGGCGAGTTCCGCGTCGAGTTCTGCCTTCAACGCCCCGGTGGCCGCGTCGGCCCGCTGCGCGAGCGCTTCGATCTGCCGATCCACGTCGGCAAGGCTCGACGCGGCGGACGCCTGGAAGTCACGCATCTGCTGGTCGAGGGCGACCTCGGTGGCGTCGCCGAAGTCGTCGGCGGCGTCTTGCTGCGCTTCGGTGCAGGCAGCGAAGAAGAGCAACAGGAGCGTCAGGAGGGGTGCGATTCGTCGTAGCATCACGTCGTAGCAACAGTTGGTTTTCGGATGTCGGGTCGCGGCGCCGCTGCCCGCCGCACGGCGGCGAGGAAAGGCGCCACGGGTTGAACAGAAGGCCGAGCAGGGCCGTTTCGGGGCAGGGCGTGAGGAAACCGTTACGGCGCCGGGAGATCTGGCAAAGCCTGTTACCTCTGGGGCGACCGGCACGCCGACGCTTTTTTGGCGCGAGATGCGTATGCTTGGAGCATCGAAACCCCGGAAGCCGCGCTTTATGAAAAAAATCTTGCTCGCGCTCCTCGTCGTCCTGCTGGCCTACCTGCTGGCCTGGCCCGTGCCCGTCGATCCGGTGGCGTGGCAGCCGCCGCCGCCGCCCGCCCTCGAAGGCCCCTACGCGCCCAACACCTTCCTCGCCGGGGCCGAACGCCTCGACCTGCCCGACGGGCACGGCCCCGAAGACGTGGCCCTCGACAGCCTCGGACGGATCTACGCGGGCCTGCAAGACGGACGCATCATCCGCATGCAGCCCGAGGGCGACCGCGTCGAGACCTTCGCCCAGACCGGCGGGCGCCCCCTGGGCCTGCGCTTCGACCCCCACGGCACCCTGCTCGTGGCCGACGCCTACCAGGGCCTGCTCGCCGTGACGCCCGACGGCGCCGTCGCCACGCTGGCCCGCGAGGCCGACGGCGTGCCCTTCGGCTTCACCAACAACCTCGACCTGGCCGCCGACGGCACCGTCTACTTCACCGACGCCTCCAGCCGCTTCGGACAGGCCGACTACAGGCTCGACCTGATCGAGAGCCGCCCCAACGGACGCCTCCTCGCCTACGACCCGGCCACCGGCGCCACGCGCGTGCTGCTCGACAGCCTCTACTTCGCCAACGGCGTCGCCCTCAGCCCCGACGGCGCCTTCCTGCTCGTCTGCGAAACCGCCCGCTACCGCCTGCGCCGATACTGGCTCCAGGGCCCCAGGCAGGGCACCGACGAGGTCTTCCTCGACAACCTGCCCGGCTTCCCGGACAACCTCGCCTCCAACGGACGCGGGGTGTTCTGGCTGGCGCTGGCCTCCCCCCGCAACCGCCTCCTCGACGCGCTCGCCCCGTATCCCTTCCTGCGCAAAATCGTCATCCGCCTGCCGGATCTCCTGCAGCCGGCGCCGCAGCGCTACGCCTTCGCGCTCGGCCTCGACGCCGACGGACGCGTCGTGCACAACTTGCAGAACCCCGCGGGCGAACCGTTTGCCGTCGTCACCAGCGTGCGGCAGGTCGGCGCGGTGCTCTACCTGGGCAGCCTCGAAGAACCGGCCCTGGCCCGCATCGCCGCGCCCCGATGAAAGCGACCACGCCAGCAAAGAAAGGCCGACGGCGCAGGCAGGATAAGAGTTTTGGGAAGAAAGCCCGGTTGATTTGCGTTCTTTCAAGCGGGCGAAGTTGATGACCAAAAAATGTTAGGCACGGCGGGTCTCGCTGCGCGCCGGAGCGCCGCGCACCACCTTGACAATGGATAAAATTCGACGTAAAGTTGGCCTGGCTGGAAGCGCTTCCGGCCCGGCGAAGGCATTGTTCTTGCATCCTCCGGGATCGTACGGCGTCCCCCCTGCACGACCGGGCCACGACACCCCGTAGCCCGCGAAGAGGCAGCCCTTCAGCCACATCGCCTTCTCATCAACCGTCCCAGAACCATGGAACTATCCAGCAAGGTGTCGTTGAACCTGGACGATTTCATGACGGGCCTCCAGCGCCGCAATCCCACCCAGGCGGAGTTTCATCAGGCCGTGCAGGAATTCGCTGCCAAGGTTATCCCCTTCATCCAAAACAATCCGGAGTACGAAAAGGCCAGCATCCTCGAACGCATGACCGAGCCGGACCGGGTCATCAGCTTCCGCGTCTGCTGGGAAGACCGCGACGGCCACGTGCGCGTCAACCGGGGCTACCGCGTGCAGTTTAACAACGCCATCGGGCCCTACAAAGGCGGCCTGCGCTTCGACAAGTCGGTCACGCTGAGCGTGCTCAAGTTTCTGGGCTTCGAACAGGTCTTCAAAAACAGCCTGACGACGCTCCCGATGGGCGGCGGCAAAGGCGGCTCGGACTTCAACCCGAAAGGCAAGACCGACGCCGAGGTGATGCGCTTCTGCCAGTCGTTCATGACCGAACTGTTCCGCCACATCGGCAAAAACGTGGACGTGCCCGCCGGCGACATCGGCGTGGGCGCGCGAGAGATCGGCTATCTCTTCGGCCAGTACAAGCGGCTGCGCAACGAGTTCACCGGCGCGCTCACGGGCAAGGGCGTCGCCTTCGGCGGCAGCCTCATCCGCACCGAAGCCACCGGCTACGGGTGCGTCTACTTCGCCCGCGAAATGCTCGCCACGCACGACGAGGCGCCCGAGGGCAAGATCGCCGTGATCTCCGGCTCCGGCAACGTGGCGCAGTACACCGCGGAGAAACTCCTCGAAATGGGCGCCAGGGTGGTGGCCATGTCGGACCGCTCCGGCTTCTTCTACGACCCGGACGGGCTGACGCCGGAGAAGCTCAAGTTCATCATCGACCTGAAGACGGACCGGCGCGGCGAACTCACGGAATACGCCGAGACCTTCGGCGCGCACCACTACGCCGGCGAGCGCCCCTGGAAGGTGCCCTGCGACATGGCCTTCCCCTGCGCCACGCAAAACGAACTCGACGAAGACGACGCCCGCACGCTGCTCCAAAACGGCTGCAAGCTGGTCTGCGAAGGCGCCAACATGCCCTCGACCTACGCGGCGGCGCAACGCTTCGAGGAGGCCGAGATCTTCTACGCGCCCAGCAAGGCGGCCAACGCCGGCGGCGTGGCCATCTCCGGGCTGGAGATGACGCAAAACTCGATGCGGCTGAGCTGGTCGCGCGAGGAGGTGGACACCCGGCTGCAAGACATCATGAGCCGCATCCACCGCCAGTGCGTCGAGTACGGCAAGGAGAACGGCTACGTCAACTACGTCAAGGGTGCCAACATCGCCGGCTTCGTCAAGGTGGCCGACGCCATGCTGGCCTACGGCGTGGTCTGACGGCGCGCACGCCGGCAGGAATCGCCGCTCGCCGCTTAGCAGGCTGGATCCGGAAGGCTCCGGCACGGGAGACAACGTCCCGTGCCGGAGCCTTTTTCGTACGTCGCGCATCGAGGAGGGAAGACGGCGGAGCGCCAGGAAGACCGACACCCGGCCCAACTCGATCTTCTATCTCCTATCTTCTAACTTCTAACTTCTATCTCCCGATTTCCTCATCGCAACGCATCCCCGGCATGGCTTACTCGGCTTTCGATCCCCCCCGACGCACGCTCCTGGGCCCCGGCCCCTCCGACGTTCCGCCGCGCGTGCTGGCGGCCATGGCCCGCCCCACCATTGGTCACCTCGACCCCGCCTTCGTGGGGCTGATGGACGAAATCAAGGCGCTGCTCCAGTACGCCTTCATGACGGAAAACGCCCTGACGATGCCCGTCTCCGGCCCCGGCACGGCGGGCATGGAGTCGTGCCTGGTCAACCTCCTGGAGCCGGGCGACACGGTCGTCGTGTGCGTCAACGGCGTCTTCGGCGGGCGGCTGCGCGCGATGGCCGAGCGCTGCGGCGCGCAGGTCGTGGCCGTCGAGGACGCCTGGGGCCGCGCCGTCAGCCCGGAAAAGCTGGAGGCGGCGCTGCGCGCCAACCCGGCGGCGCGGGCCGTCGCCTTCGTCCACGCCGAGACCTCGACGGGGGTGCTCTCGGATGCCGAGACGCTCGCCGGCCTGGCCCGCGCGCACGGCTGCCTGAGTATCGTCGACGCGGTCACGTCGCTCGCCGGCTCGCCGCTCCAGGTCGACGCCTGGGGCCTCGACGCGGTCTATTCCGGTTCGCAGAAGTGCCTCTCGTGCACGCCCGGCCTCTCGCCGCTGACCTTCAGCGCGCGCGCCGTCGAGGCGGTCCACGCGCGCCGGACGCCGGTGCAAAGCTGGTTCATGGACGTGAGCCTGGTGACGGCCTACTGGGGGACGGGCGCGAAACGGTCGTACCACCACACGGCGCCCATCAACGCGCTCTACGGCCTGCACGAGGCGCTGCGGATGCTGCACGAAGAAGGACTCGAACGCGCCTGGCAGCGCCACCGCCGCCACCACCTCGCGCTCCGCGCCGGCCTCGAAGCCCTGGGGATGCACTTCATCGTGCCCGAAGCCGAACGCACGCCGCAACTCAACGCCGTCGCCGTGCCCGAGGGCGTGGACGAGGCCCGCGTGCGCCGCCGCCTGCTCGAGGCGCACAACCTGGAGATCGGCGCGGGCCTGGGCGCGCTCGCCGGCAAGGTCTGGCGCATCGGGCTGATGGGCTACAGCAGCCGCCCGGAGAACGTCGCGCACTGCCTCGAAGCCCTCGGTGCGGTGCTGGCCGCCGAAGGAGTGCCGGCCTCGGCGGACGAGGCCCTGGCGGCGGCCCGGCAGGCCCTGGCGGCGGAAGCGGAGGCGTGAGAGGAGCCATCCGAGTGCGGGTCAAAGCCGCTCTCGACGACGTTTCGGTTCCTCACACCCGACGCCGTGGCGCAACGAGCACCCATTATGGACGCGGTACAACTCAAGCTGGACGCTCGGCTGGCTGACTACGTGTAGCAGTTAGGTCAACCGCTGGAGGAGGCGGTGCCGGAACTGATCGTGCTTGAATTGTATCGCCGAGGTCACCTCTCAAGCGGCAAGGCCGCCGAACTGCTCGGCATGGAGCGGATAGGGTTCATCCGGTATGCGTCGCGCTTGGGGCTGCCGTATTTCGACATGACGGAGTCCGAGTGGGAGGCTGAGGTCAAAGGGCTGTCGGATCTGTGAACGGGCCGGTCGTCAGCAACGCCAGCCCGATGATTGCGCTGGATCAGATCGGGCAGTCGCGCCTCTTGCCGCATCTCTTCGACCGAATCCTGATCACACCGGCCGTGGGGCACGAAGTAGCACCGACGGTGCCGAGCCGATTGGCTCCAACGCGTAGAGACGTGTCTGCAAGCGCGACGTACGAGAAGCCCTGGAAGGGCGACCTGTTTGTAGCCTCATCGCCCCCCCAATACAAAGCTCCGTAGGAGCGACCTGTAAAAAAGTAGCCGTCCGATTACAACCAGGTCGTCTCTGAGCCTAACCCTGCGCAGCCTGCCCCCGTGTGCATCAATCGGGAGCAGGCGAGACTTCGCAGACTCCCCCTGGCCGGCAGCGCAACCGATCCTCCATCCTCAACTCCCAAAACCTGCAACGAAGCAGCCGAAGGCCGCCTTACTGCCCCTCCACCTGGCGCAGAAAATCGCGGATCACCTGCACGTTGCGCTCCGGTTCGTCGTTCATCGTCAGGTGCCCGGCGTTCTCGATAATGGCGAGTTGGGAGCCGGGGATGAGGCTTTGGTAGTACCGGACGGTGGCGGGGGTTGCCTCGTCGTACTGGCCCGTCGTGAAGAGCGTCGGCACGGTGATCTCGCCGAGCCGGCCCGTCGCGTCGTAGTCCTTGAGCGTCCCGGTGATGGTGAACTCGCTCGGCCCGTTCATGTAGCCGTAGAGGGTTTCGTTGAGCTGGCTGAAGGTGCTATCGATGTCGGCAGACCAGGGCTGGCGGCGGGCCAAAAACTGCCCGTAGAACATCATCACGGCCTCCTGGTAGGCCGGATCGTCGAACGTGCCGGCTTGTTCGTGCTGCGCGATGGCGGCCTGCACCGAGTCGGGCAGCGTCGTCAGCAGGCTGTCGGCGTCGTGTTTCCAACGCGGGAGGCTCAGCGCCGGGCTGGCGAGGATCACGCTGCGGACGCCCTCCGGACGCGTGAAGAGGTACTCGGCGGCCAGGATCGAGCCCCAGGAATGCCCCAGCAGGTGGACCTCCGTGAGGCCGAGTGTGTCGCGCAACGCCGCCAGCTCGGCCACGAAACGGTCGATGGTGAAGAGCGTCGTGTCGGTTGTGTGGTCGGAGCGGCCCGCGCCGAGCTGGTCGTAGAAGATGACGGGGCGTTCGTCGGCCAGCGCCGCCAGCGGGTTGAGGTAGTAGCTGGGCGCACCCGGCCCGCCGTGCAGCAACAGCAGCGGGGTGGCCGTGCCGCCGCCTACAATCCGATACCAGACGCGTCCGCCCGGCACCTCAACGAAGCCCTCGCCCGGCGAGAGCATAGGCGCAGGCGACGGCTGGCAACTGCCCAGCGTCAACAGTCCGAGCAGGCAGAACGCGACGACCAGCAGGGTTTTGCAGTTCATAGCTACCTCCTTCGGCAAGGGTTTCGAGGGGACGCTACGCCGGCCTTGGGCGTGCTCAGGCGTCATGCTCGTTCCAGTGATGCCAGCAATACGAACGCGTGCAGTGCATCCCGTCTCCGGCAAAACTCGGACAGCTACACCGCCGGCACGGGCCTGCGTAGTTGACAGGTCCGGGGGATCGCTCGATGAGCGCCTGGTGCCTGCCGTTCTCCGCCGAGGGATACACGCGCCCGGTACGAATCCTGGGGGCTTCGCGCGCTGAGATCGATGGTTCGGCCATGGGTGCCTCCACGCTACGGTGCGCTGCAAGGCCGTTCAAATTAACCGCTGGCGCGTAATGCTAAGCCTTTTGGTCGAACTTCGACATTAAAGCGAGATTAAAAATCACCCGTTTTTTACCATGCAATTTCTGCCTGCCGAAGCGTCGCCCGGAGGGCGTGGGCCGCGCGGC
>JBFGTT010000077.1:0-9918 GCA_041565995.1 Rhodothermales bacterium | reverse complement strand
TCATCCCGAACGAACGTGAGGGATCCCCGTCGGTAAAACCAGGCATCCATGGAATCGCTGGGGATCCCTCCTCCCTGCAGTCGTCGCGATGACACGGCTTTTGCACAAGCATTTCCCAGTACGGATATTACTGCTTGGATGGATCGCCTTTGCTGGGACGTGGCCAGTAACGTAACAGCGCGGTATAACCAATCACTCAAGCCGACAAAGGGCTCGACGGCCTTGCTTCGTTTTGTCAGAAGTGTTTCCTTGCCTCGTACGACTGCCGCGCCGCCCTTTGCGGCTTAGTTCTACCGTAAGCAGCATGAGCCGAGACATCGTCGCGTTCTCAAGCGTCCGGTTCTCCCCGGTGTTACCCGAGGACGCGCAAGTCAATCCCCAGGTGTACGGCGCCGAATTGGCCTACTGGCTGTGCACGGAGCTTGCACGCCGCGGCGTCGATACGTCCTATCCGGAGCATGAAGACTGGGGGTGGTACCTCGGCCACACCACCCCCGCCGGGTCGGAATTCGCGGTGCATTGCGGAAACGTAACCGGTTCGAGAGAGCGCTGGCTCCTTAGCCTGAATCGATAGGGCCGGAAGCTCTTCGGGCGAGACAAACCACCGTACTCCGAAGCAGGCCCGCTGATGGACGCCATCAAGCGGGCGCTGGACGACGAGCCCTCCGTGCGGAGTGTCCACTGGGTATGGGATGAACAGGCCGCCTGAGCGGTGAACCCCCGGCGGCAGGTCGCCTCAGTGGCAAGTGTACCTGCAACCGGCGTATACTGCCCGACGCCGCATCCTCGCCCCACGGAGCTACGCAAACCGTCTATGTCGCAATACAGAAAACTGTTAGGCTGGTCGATCACCGTCGCGCTGGGTGGGTTCCTCTTCGGGTTCGATACCGCCGTCATCTCCGGGGCCGAGCAAGAGATTCAGGCGCTCTGGGGGCTCAGCGACGGCCTGCACGGTTTCGCCGTCGCGATTGCGCTCTACGGAACCGTGCTGGGCGCCATGCTCGGCGGCATCCCCTCCGACCGCCTCGGGCGGAAGCGGACGCTCTTCTGGGTCGGCATTTTTTACCTGGTCTCGGCGCTTGGATCGGCGTTTGCGCCGGAGATTCTCTCCTTCCTGGTATTCCGATTTATCGGCGGCGTGGGGGTCGGGGTCTCTTCCGTGGCGGCCCCGATGTACATCTCGGAGATCGCCCCGAGGGAATCGCGGGGTAAACTGGTCGGTCTCTTTCAGTTCAACGTCGTCCTGGGCATCCTCATCGCGTATGCGTCGAATTACCTGCTTGAGGGCGTCGGCGAGCAGGCCTGGCGGTGGATGCTGGGGGTCGAGGCCTTTCCCGCATTCGTCTTCGTGGTGCTGGTGACGCGCGTCCCGCGCAGCCCCCGGTGGCTCGTGGTGAAGCAGAACCGCGACGAGGAGGCGAAGGGCATCCTGCGCACGTTGGGCCTGGCCGAGCCTGAGGTCGAACGGGCCATCGCCGAGATTCGGGCCTCTATCGTGCAGGAAGCGTCAGGGCGGCAGGTGCAGTTGTTCACCAGGCAGTTCCGTCTGCCGATCCTGCTGGCCGTGCTGTTTGCCTTTTTCAACCAGGTTTCGGGCATCAACGCCATCATCTACTACGCCCCTCGGATCCTCGAACTGGCGGGCATCGGCGATAAAGCGGCGCTGCTCTCGACGGCCGGCATCGGCCTGGTAAACCTGATCTTCACCATGGTCGGCCTCGCCATCATCGACCGGTTCGGGCGCCGGGCGCTGATGACCGTCGGGTCGCTGGGGCTGATCGTGACGTTGGGGCTGGTGTCGTATTCGTTTGCCACGGGCGCGTCGGCGTGGATCTCCGTGCTGTTGTTCGTCTACATCGCCTTCTTTGCCTTGTCCCAGGGAGCCGTCATCTGGGTGTTCATCTCGGAGATCTTTCCCAATCAAGTCCGCGCCGGGGGGCAGTCGCTGGGTAGTTTCACGCACTGGCTCCTGGCCGCCGTCATCGCCAACGCCTTTCCGTTCGTCGCGAACCGGCTGGGCGGCGGTGTGGTCTTTGCATTCTTTTGCGGGATGATGGTCCTTCAACTGATTTACGTCTGGCGGCTGATGCCGGAGACGAAGGGCGTCTCGCTCGAAGAACTGGAACAGAAACTCCTGGGTCATACCGAATCTGGATGATTCGTTGTGGTCTGGACGAGCGGACGTGTGGACCCCGGATCAGGTCCGGGGCAGGCTCCGGCGACTGACGAAGTACATCCCGCAAGCGGACTCGGTATCACTCTGTAGCCTGCGTTCTGGCCTCTTCCAACTTGATCTCAATGTCCTGCATGTACGCCTCGTCCAACGGGTAGAAATAGATAAATCCGACGGAAAGCAACGCACCAATACCGGCAAAGATACTTATCATCAAACGGATGCCGAGCAGGGATGCTTCGGTTTGCGCGGCGTTGGCTTCAAAGCCGAAGGCCGCCAAAATCCAGCCGCTGACGGCGCCGCCAATGGTCCATCCAATTTTTTGAGACATGGAGGACGATGAAAAGATCAACCCGGTAGCCCGCCTGCCGGTTTTCCACTCAGAATAATCGGCCACGTCGGCGTACATGGACCAGATGAGTGGCAGCACAATACCAGCCGATGCGCCAATAACGAGGTTAAACAGGAAGATCATCGTGATGTGCGCAGGAGGGATAAAGAAAAAGAGCGTACTTAACACCGCAGAGATAATCCCGGATACCATGAAGGTGTTTTTCTTTCCTATTTTTGCCGAGACCGGTTTGGCGAGCACGACCCCCACCATGCTCGCGCCCAGCAGACTACTCATAAAGGCGGATGCTAAGGCGGCCTGGCCGACTTCCCCGAAGAATAAAACCGTCCGGTCCCCTACGTAATACTTGAAGTAGTATAAGATGGAAGCATCCCGAAGGGAGTTAAAGATTAAGATGGAAATGCCCGCGCCGAGCATCAGGAACCACGGTCCGTTTTTGGCGAGATCGCGGAGGTCTTCACGTAGGGAGGAAGATTGCACGACGGCAGGTTTTAGACGCTCTTTCGTTCCAGCAAACGTTAGCATGAAAAAAATAGCGGCTAAGACCGCATAAACGGCAACGGTCAGTTGATAGCCGGACGCCACATCGCCGTCTGCGCTAAAATATTCGACCAACGAATTGGCCGTAGCGGTAACGAACAATCCGCCGGTAAAGCCGCCGATAAATCGATAGGATGCCAGGGTGGTTCTCTCGCCCGTATCATGCGTCATCACGCCCATCAACGACGCATAAGGGACGTTCACAGCCGTATAAATCATCATCATTAAGGTATACGTAACATAGGCGTAAATTAACTTACCTTCTTCACTGAGTTCGGGTGTCGTGAAGGTAAGGACGCCTATGATCGCAAACGGCACGGCCACGAACAGTAGATACGGTCTGAATTTTCCCCACCTGCTATGGGTTCGATCCGCAATCATGCCCATGATCGGATCATTAGCGGAATCCCAGATGCGAGTAACTAAAAACATCGTGCCGGCCGCAGCCGCAGAGATGCCAAAAACGTCTGTGTAGAAAAACAGCAGAAACAGTGAAAACAATTTCCAAAACATCGAAGAAGCCAGGTCGCCAAACCCATAAGAAACTTTTTCTTTGAAGGACAATTTTTCGACTTTATTCATAGTGAAGTGCCGATATAAATAAGTGCTCAAATAGGGAGGGCATTAATCGATTCGCCTGGCGCTTTTGAGGCGTGCTTCATGAGCACTTCCGGGATGGACGCAAAGGAGCTATACGTGGGCAGCGTAGCCGCGCCGAGGGCGGTGGCGTCTTCGCCGGTGGTAGCCTAATATAGGTGCGGATGCGCCATGCTTTCCTCCAGCCGGCCGGTAAAGACGAACCAACCGCCGATCAAACAATATGCCGAGCGGCCCGGGAAGTCCCACGTCAAGTCCCCAGTTGCGCGCTTTTATAGGTATATTGTATTACACGAATCCATCAAGTGGAGGAATTGCGATTCGCGTAAATCGAGTGCTCCCATCTGACGCCCCACCACGCCGCAACCCCATCGAAAAGGCTCATGGACCAACCTGTCGTGGCGCCTGAAGACAAGGTGCCGGTTCCCCAGAAGATCATCTACGGACTGGGCACCGCCAACGACATCTGGGGCAACTGGCTCTATCCGTCCATGGCCTGGCCGGTCTTTAACATCTTCCTGCACGTCAGCCCCGGGCTGGTCAGCACGGCGCTGCTGGTCAACCGCCTGGTCGACGCGGTGACCGATCCGCTTTTCGGGTGGCTCTCGGACAACGCCCGCACGCGCTGGGGGCGGCGCCGGCCGTTCATCCTCGTCGGGTCGATACTGGCCGGGCTGACCTTGCCCTTGCTGTTCATGATCTCGCCGGGCTGGAGCGAGATGGGCTACTTCTGGTTCATGGTGATCTCGTCGTCGGCGCTGATCTGCGTCGTCAGCTCTTTCAACATGCCCTACCAGAGCCTCGGGGCAGAGCTCACGCCGGACTATCACGAGCGCACGAGCGTTTTTTCTTACAAGAACGTGATCCAGCGGATCATCGACCTGGGGCTCTTCGCGGCGGCGGCCTTCATCACGATGAGCTGGTTCAACGACCCCGAGACGGGCAAGCCCGACATGATCCTGGGGGCGCGTGTCTATACCGTGATCCTGGGCGCCATCATGATCGGCATCGGCGTGCTGCTCTTCTTCTTCGTGAAGGAGCGCTACTACGCGACGGTGGTGGAGCGCAAGCAGCAGTCCATCAGCATCTGGGAGACGATCTGGAAGGCCCTGCAAGTCCGCCCGTTCAGGGCGCAGCTGGGGATGTCCATTGCCTACGGGCTGGGCACGAGCATGGTCGGGGTGCTCGGCTACTACCTGACGGTGTATTACGTCTGCGGCGGCGACGTCGCGCTGGGATCGAAGTGGAGCTTCGCCATGGGCTTTGCGAACGCGGGGGGGGCGGTCGTCGGGGTGCCGCTGGCTGCGGCGATTGCAAAGCGCCTGGGCAAGCGCCATGCGATGGTGATCGTCGTGATAGCGGGGATGCTGATCTATCTCTCCTCCTGGTGGCTCTACAATCCGGCGATGCCCATCCTGCAGTTGGGCGCTTCGGGTTCCATTGCCTTCCTCTCGGCGTCTTTCGGCATGATCCTCGGATCGATCGGGGCGGACGTGATCGACTTTGACGAGCTCGACACCGGCAAGCGGCGCGAAGGCGCCTTCACGGCCTGCGGGTCGTGGATCACCAAGGTAGGCATGGCGCTGGGCACCGGCCTCTCCGGCTTCGTGCTCGCCGCTACGGGTTTCGACGCGGCCTTCGAAGGGGCGCAGTCCGCCGAGACGATTTTGCGCCTCCGGATTTTTTTCTTTGCCCTTCCCATCGCCGGTATGCTGCTCGCCTTGTTTGCGCTCTCGCGATACGACCTGAGCCAGCGACGCATGGCGGAGATCCGGGCGGCGCTCGAAGCCAGCCGGGGCAAGGTCTAGCGAATCCGGCTACTCGCTATCGCCTGCGTGCCATGGTACGCTTCTTCCCGCAGTAACCCCTGGTAGCATGATGATGGAGCGCATCAGCCTGAACGGTGAATGGACGCTGCAATACGGTCCGCAACGCAAACGGGCGGCCCGGATGGAGCGGCCTGACATTCCCGAGGAATGGACGCGTGTCTCGGCGCAGGTGCCGGGCAACGTAGAGCTGGACCTGATCCGCGCCGGGCTGCTGCCGGAGGACCTGGACAAAGGACACAACGTCTACCGCCTGCGGGAGCTGGAGACGCTGCAATGGTGGTACGCGCGCGCCTTCGAACTTCCCGGCGAAGGACTCGACGAGCGGTGCGAGCTGGTGCTGGAGGGCGTCGATACGCTGGCTACCGTCTGGCTGAACGGGGCGCGGATCGGGACGCTGGAGAATATGCTGATTCCCCACCGGCTGGACGTGACGGGACGACTGCGAGCCGGCGTGAACCACCTCGTGATCGGCATCGACTCGACCGTGCTGGCAGCGCAGGAACAGCCGGTGGAGGCGGGGTCGTGGGCGATGGAAAACAACTGGGAATCGCTCTCGATCCGCAAAGCTGCCCACGGTTTCGGGTGGGATATCATGCCGCGCGTCGTTTCCGCCGGTCTGTGGCGCGACGTGTACCTGGAACCCGTACCCCAGACGCGCTTCCGCAGCGTGTATCTGGCGACGACGTCCGTCGATGTCGAGAAGCGGTGCGCCCACCTGGCCGTGCGGTGGGACGTCGCCTCCGCGCGCTGGCCCATTGACGCCTGGTCGATCCGCCTGAGGGTGGCCGGGGCGGGCGGGGAGATCGCCGAAAAACTCGTCCCCGTGTTGAGCACGCACGGCTTCCTCCAGTGCGAGGTGGAAGAGGTCGCGCTCTGGTGGCCGAGGGGCTACGGCGCGGCCGCACTCTACGACGTCAGGCTGGACCTGGTGGACGAGCACGGGCGCGCACGGGCGCAGTGGCAGACCCGCTACGGTTTTCGCACCGTCACGTTGGAGCGGACGGATTGCACCAATGAAGCGGGGGAGGGCGCGTTTTGCTTTGTCGTCAACGGCGAGCGGATCTTCGTCAAGGGGTCGAACTGGGTGCCGCTCGATGCCTTTCACAGCCGCGACGCCGCGCGCCTGCAAGAGACCCTCGATCTGGTGGTGGATCTCAACTGCAACATGATCCGGTGTTGGGGAGGCAACGTCTACGAATCGGAGGCGTTTTTCCGCAGGTGTGACGAAGAGGGGGTGATGGTCTGGCAGGATTTTGCTTTCGCCTGCGCCCTGTATCCGCAGACCGCGGCGTTTCACGAAAAGGTCCGGCAGGAAGCCGAGGTCATCATCCCGCTGCTGCGCAATCATCCCTCGCTGGTGCTGTGGGCGGGCAACAACGAGATCGACGCGTTTTACACCTTCGCCAAGCCGACGTGCGACCCGAACGTCGACGATCAAATATCGCGGGACGTGTTGGCTTCGGCCTGTCGACGGTTGGATCCGTGGCGTGCGTATCTGCCGAGTTCGCCTTATTTCAGCCCGAAGCTCTGGCGGATGGGCGCCCCGCACGAAGCGCGCCCGGAAGATCACCTGTGGGGGCCGCGGGACGATTTTAAAGGCTCCTATTACGCGTCGTCCAACGCGCACTTTGCCAGCGAGATCGGCTACCACGGTTGTCCTGCGCGTTCGTCGCTGGAAAGGATGATGACGCCCGAGAAGCTCTGGCCGTGGCCCGAGAATGAAGAGTGGCTTACGCATGCGGTGCGCCCGCAACCCCGGGGCACGGCGTACACGTACCGGATCGCGCTCATGGCGCATCAGGTCCGCGTGCTTTTCGGCGAGGTCCCGGAGGACCTCGATGATTTTATCTTCGCCTCCCAGGTTTCTCAGGCGGAGGCCTTGAAGTTTTTCATCGAGCGTTTTCGCATCGGCAAAGGGCGTCGTAGCGGCCTGCTCTGGTGGAACGTGCGCGACGGCTGGCCCCAGATTTCCGACGCCGTCGTCGATTACTACGGGGCACGTAAGCGGGCCTATCACGTGGTTAAACGCGTCCAGCAGGATGTTTGTGTGATGCTCGATGAACCGGAAGGCGGCCTGCACAGGGTCGTGGCGGTAAACGATACGCTTCGTTCGGTAGCCCTTGAGGTCCGGGTTCGTTGTCTCGCGGAGGTCCTACTGAGCGAAGGCGTCGTCGTGCCGGCCAACGGAAAACTCCGCGTCGGCGCGGTGCCGGCCTCCGAGGCGCCGGCGCTGTATCACATCGAGTGGCGCGGTGCGGGGGGCGTTGCCTACAACCACTACCTGGCCGGATCACGACCTTTTGACGTGACGGCCTGCCGCGCCTGGTATGATCGGGAAGCCGGGATCGACCTGGGAACCGGCCCGGACGTTCGTTGAGCGGGCTGGATGAACGGTGCGCCAGGCGTGATCGAAGAAGCATCGCCCGGCGGCGAGCGCTGTCGTCGATCATCCATCCTCGCTCTGCAGCCCTCCCCCGCGATTACTGCAAGGCGAGCACCACCAGGGACTTCGGCGGCAACGTAACCGTGAGCGTCTCCCCGGAGAGCCTGGCTCCGTCGAAGGGCGCCGGGCGGACGGCGTTCGGCTGCTCGAACGTGTTGTGGGCGTTCATCGTCTCGGCGGTCAGGATACGGCCGGAAACCGATGACACCTGCTGCCCGCGGAAGGTCGCGTCGATTCGTCGGGGCTGGTGGGGATCCAGATTGGTCATCGTGACGTGGATGCGGCCCGCTGCGTTGCTCGATGCCGTCGCGCTCACCGCCGGGATGGATCGGCCCTCGTGCTCATAGCGCCCCGCCTCCAGCGTGACGGGGAGTAAGACGGCGTCGTGATGCACCGTGTAGAATTCGAAGACGTGATAGGTGGGCGTCCGGATCATCTGCCGGCCCTGCGTCAGGATCATCGCCTGCAGCACGTTGACCGTCTGCGCGATGTTGGCCATCTTGACGCGACCGGCGTGTTTGTTGAAGATGTTGAGCGATACGGATGCCGCCAGCGCGTCGCGGAGCGTGTTCTGCTGATACAGGAAGCCGGGCTGGCTGCCCGGTTCGGCCTGATGCCAGGTGCCCCACTCGCCCACGATCAGCCAGACGCGCCCGGCGGGGTCGTATCGGTCCATGATCGTCGCATGCCGCGTGATGATTTCGTCGACGTGCAGGGCGTTCTGCATCAGTTCCAGCCACTCCGCCTCGGTGAAGTCCGTTGCCCGGCCTTTGTCGGCCCAGGTGCCCGTGATGGTATAGTGGTGCAGGTCGAGGCCGTCGATCATCGAGCCGGCCTCGCGCATGAGCACGTCCGTCCAGGAGTAGTTGCTTCCTGCGGCGCCGGTGGCGATGCGAAACGGGCGGACCTCGCCGTAGGCAGGCAGGTAGGTGGCAAAGCGCCTGTAGACGTCGGCGTAGTATTCGGGCCGCATGTTGCCGCCGCAGCCCCAGCTTTCGTTGCCGACGCCCCAGTACCGGACGTTCCAGGGATCGTCGCGGCCGTTCGTCCGGCGCAGGTCGGCCATCGGGCTGGTGCCGGGGTGGTTGAGGTACTCCCACCAGAGCGACATCTCCTGCACGGTCCCGCTGCCGACATTGCCGACGACGACGGCTTCGGTGCCGAGCCGCTCGACGAGGTCCATGAACTCGTGGGTGCCGAAGCTGTTGTCTTCGGTGACGCCGCCCCAGAGGTTGTTCACGATGGTCGGGCGCTGCGCGGGCGGGCCGATCCCGTCCTGCCAGTGGTAGTAGTCGGCGAAGCAGCCGCCGGGCCAGCGGAGGTTGGGGATGCGGATGGCGCGGAGCGCCTCCAGCACGTCCTCGCGGAGGTGCCACGCCCCGGTCTCGGACCGGGTCCAGATCCCGTCGTAGATGCCCCGGCCGAGGTGCTCTGCGAAGTGGCCGTAGAGGTGGCGGCTGATGACGTGGCGGCCCAGGTCGGCCTCGACGATCATGCGTTGAGGAACCTGCGCCAGCGCTGAGGGCAGGCAGAGGATGCAGCAAAGCAGGAGGGCAGCCAGGGAGCGGGTAGTCATGCGCGGGGGGAGGTGTGATATCAAATCCGCTTGCGCGATGTACTTCGTCAGTCGCCTACGGCTCGTGTGGGTATGGACGTACGGACGTATGGACGAGGAAAAGGCACCCTACGGCTCAGCAACGTCGTCCACACGTCCGCTCGTCCATACCACAACAAATCAACCGGATTTGGTGTGACGGGGGGTGTCGCGTGCGGGGCGGCCTGCCGATCTGCCATCGACGTGCTGCCGGGAGCAAAGCACCGGATACGAGCGCATTGGTTCCGCCGACGGCGTCGAGACCGCCGCAGGGCGCACGCCTCCTCGCCGTGCGGCGCTCCATGCTGACGAGGCCCACACGAAACAACGTACCCCACAGGGGCTGCCAGGCGTGTCTACAAAGTCCCCCCTGCCTGCGCAGGGACCGGC
>JBFGTT010000076.1:0-9945 GCA_041565995.1 Rhodothermales bacterium | reverse complement strand
TCCTTGTAGTAGAGCATCAGCCCGAGGCCGTCGAGGCCCTCGGCCACGCGCGGATGCTCGGAGCCGAGGAGCCGTTGCCGCATCGCCAGCGAGACCCGGTAGAGCGAGTCGGACGTGGCGTAGTCGCCGAGGTAGCAGATGACGTCGGCGACGCGGTAGAGGCTTTCGGCCACGTCCGGGTGTTCGGGGCCGAAGGTGGCGCGCCGCAGCGCCAGCGACTGCTCGGCCAGCGGCAGCGCCTCCTCGTAGAGCCCCAGGTTCTGGTAGACCTCGCTGATGACGGTCATCATGCGGGCCTGCACGGCGGGCTGGTCGGCCAGGTCCCGTTCGATGCGTCCGGCGCCGCGTTCGAGCACCTCGCGCACGGTCAGGCGGTCGGCGGTCTCGTAGGGGTCGGCGCGCTTGAAGAGGTCGGCCATGAAGACGGCCACCTGCTCGGCCTTGTCGCGTTCGAGTCGGATGCGCTCGGCCTGCGCCCGCGTCGTCAGGGCGTAGCTGAGGATCAGCGCCAGGATCAGCGCGGTGGCCGCCACCCCGAAGCGATGCCGCCGGGTGAACTTGGTCGTCCGGTACCACAGCGTATCCTTGCGCGCCCGCACGGGCAGGCCGTCGAGGTAGCGGCGCACGTCCTCCTCGAAGGCTTCGACCGAGGCGTAGCGGCGCTCCGGCTCCTTCTTGAGCGCTTCGAGCACGATGGTGTCGAGATCCCCGCTGAGGCGGCGGCGCAGCGCCGAGACGCTCGTGCCCCGGTCCCGGCTGATGGTCTCCGGCGTGACGGCGCCCTCGGCGTCCTTCGCTTCGGTGACGGCCGTGCTGGGGCGGGCCGGCTCTACGTTGAGGATCGCGCGTTCGATCTCGCGCGTGGAGGCGCCCCGGACGCGGTAGGGCAGGCGCCCGGTGAGCAGCTTGTAGAGCAGCACGCCGAGGGCGTAGATGTCGGTGGCCGTGCCGACGGCCTCGCCCCGGACCTGTTCGGGGGCGGCGTATTCGGGCGTCATCACGCGCATGCCCGTCCGCGTCAGCGCCGGCTCCTGGGCGTCCTCCGCCAACAGCTTGGCGATGCCGAAGTCGAGCAGTTTGACGACGCCGTCCTCCGTCACGAGGATGTTCGAGGGCTTGAGATCCCGATGGACTACGAGCCGCCCGTGGGCGTAGCGGACGGCCTGGCAGACGTCGAGAAACAGCCGCAGCCGCTGTTCGACCGAGAGGCGGTGGGCGTCGCAGTAGGCGTCGAGGGGCCGGCCTTCTACGTACTCCATCACCAGGTAGGGCCGTCCTTGCTCCGGAAGGCCGGGCGGCGGTTCGGTGACGCCGCCGTCGATCAGGCGGGCGATGTGGGGATGTTCGAGGCGGGCCAGGATCTGCCGTTCGGCCAGGAAGCGACGCTGCACGTCGTCGGTGTCGAAGCCGCGCCGGATGAGCTTGACGGCGACCTTTTTCTCGTACTGCTGGTCGTCGCGGGCGGCCAGGTAGACGGCGCCCATGCCGCCGCGCGCGAGGCGGCGCAGCAGCCGGTACGGCCCGACGCGCCGGCCCGCCAGGGCGTCGTCGTCGGGTTCGGGCGCCACCACGCCGAGGTAGCCGGCGACGGGTTCGTCGAGGAAGCTCTGGGCTTCGTCGTAGGCCCGTGCCAGGTCCAGCACACGGGCGCGCAGGTCGGCGTCGTCGGGGGCGTGCCGGTCGAGGTAGGCTGCGCGCTCGCCGGGCGGCAGTTCGAGCGCGGCGTCGAGCGCGGCGTTGATCGCATGCCAGCGTTCAGGCGTCATCGGATCGTGGAGTTTAGCGTGCCTAACAAACCCTCATTCGGGCTCCGAGCGGCTGCGCGAACGCGGCGCGGCGTTGCGCTGCATCGCCGTATCGCTACGGATACGGCTGTTTACTCCGCTTCGCTCCGTGAACCTTCGGTTTCGTGCGCCTTGCTCCGCGTCCGCTCGCACGCTCTGGCCTGGCGAAGCAGGGTCTGTCAGGCACGCTTAGCGCAGTTCGGCGTAGAGCCAGGCTTTGGCGCGCTTCCAGTCCCGCTTGACGGTTCGGGGCGAGACCTCCAGCAGCGCGGCGGTCTCTTCGACACTCAGGCCGCCGAAGAAGCGGTATTCGACCATCCGGCACAGGCGCGGGTCGAAGGCCGAGAGGCGGGTGAGGGCTTCGTCGAGCGCCAGCAGTTCCTCGGCGCGTGCTTCCAGGGCGATATTTTTGTCGTCGAGGGAGGTTCCGGGCCGTCCGCCGCCGCGCTTCTGGGCGCAGTGCGCGCGGGCGTAGTCGATCAAAATGTTGCGCATCACGCGCGAGGCGATGCCGTAGAAGTGCAACTCGTTTTGCCAGGAGAGCTGCGACTGGTCGCAGAGCTTGAGGTAGGCTTCGTGGACGAGGGCGGTGGTGTTGAGCGTGTGGTTGGCGCGTTCGCGGCGCAGGTGGCGGCTGGCCATCTCGCGCAGGCTGTCGTAGAGCAGCGGCGTCAGGCGGTCCAGCGCTTCGGGGCTGTCGCTGCGCTCGCCGTAGGCCAGCAACAACTCAGTGAGCGTGTTGCGCGATCCGTGTGCTTCTTGCTCCGGGGGCATCGGGCACGGCTGGATTCGAACGTCGGGGGAACGATCAGAGGCCGGAGAGGGAGGATCCGCTGCCGAGTTTTAAGCAGGCGCTTACGCAAGGTAACCGGTCGGCGCTACATCCGCAACGGTGCTCCTACGCGGCCCATACGAAGCCGGACGTGTCGCGAATTCGAGGGCGGAGCCGGTGTTGATCAAGCAGGCGCGGCAGGGCCGGGCCTGCGGCGAGGCAGTGGTGGGTGGCTGGCGAGGAAGGGCGGCGATGCCTACCTTGGGGCTACCTCCGTGCGTGCTCTCCATCCGTAGCGGCCTCATGCCTCGTCCAATCTTGCTGGCGGCGTGCCTGCTGGCGGCGGCCCTCGCCGGCCCGGTCCGCTGCGCTCCGGCCCAACTTTTTTCGTTCAGCAGCGACCGCGAGCGCCCCGTGCAGGCCGTCTGGCTGGGTTATTATCTGATCGATTTCGACTTCGACGGCGACGCGGAACCCCTCTTTTCGTTCGAGTTCGACGATCCGGCCTACGGCCTCGTCTACAGCCGGCCTAACTTTCTGGTGACCTTCGCCTACGGCGAGCAGCGGGCCGGCGCCGACCGCGAGGGCCTGCGCCTGGTGGACCTGTCGCTGAGCACCTGGGGCGAGTTGCATCTGGCGGGGCTGGCCACCGGGCGCACGCGCGTGTTCGTCCCCATCGTGCTGGCCACCAACTACCGCCGCGTCGCGCCGAGCGGGCGCAACGCCGAGGGGCTGGAGGCGTTCAACGTAACGGTGCTGGGGCTGGGCGCCGGCCTCGGCCTGGCCCATCCCATCGGCGAAAACGTGCGCTTCGAGGCGCGCGCCCACCCCGTCTTCGGGCTGGCGTCGAGTTCCTTCGTCGATGCGCTGGGCACCGCCCGCCTGCTCGACGCCGACGCGCAGGTGCACCTGGGGCGGCTCTTCGGGCGGGTCGGGCTGAGCCTGGGCTATGGCTTCCGCAGCCAGTTCTGGAACGTCAACGCCTCGAATCTCTTTCCCGACGTCACCGACGAGTTGTTCGATTACAAGGGCCGCCACCATCTCTTCCGCGTGGGCGTCAACTGGTGACGCCGCGTTCTCTTCCTGCCCCGTATTTTTCCATGTATGCCGCCAAGCTTGCCCAACTTGCCGCCTTGCGCCGCCACCAGGAGCGGTTGGACCGGCGCATCGGCCGCCTCGACGGGCGCAGCCGCCGGTATGCGTGGAGCCGGCTGGGCCTGGTTCTCGTCGGCGCGCCGACGGCCTACGCCGCCTTCGAGGTCGCCGATGCGGGCTGGGGCTGGGGCGTGACGGTCGGCTTCGTAGCAGCCTTTGCGCTCCTGGCGCACTTTCACCGCCGCGTAGACGAGGGCATCCGGCGGCATCGGATCTGGCGGCGCATCAAGGCCACGCACACGGCCCGCATGACGCTCGACTGGCCCTCCATCCCCCTGCAACACGACGCCCCGGCGGACCCCGACCATCCCTTCGAACGCGACCTCAACCTGGCCGGGCGGCGCTCGCTCCACCACCTTCTCGACACGGCTTCCACGCGCGCCGGCAGCGCCCGGCTCCTGGACTGGCTGTGCTGTCCGACGCCCGACCCCGACGGCCTGGCCGGGCGGCAGGCCCTGGTGCGCGAACTGACGGCGTTACCCGCTTTCCGGGACCGGCTGACCCTGCTGGGGATGCTGGCCGCCGAGGACCCGGAAGCGCCGTGGGACGGCGAGGGGCTGCAAACGTGGCTGGCACGCCGCACGCCGGCGGCCTCGCAGCGTTCCGTGTTGGCGCTGCTCTCGGCGCTGGCGGCACTCAACGCGTTGCTCTTCGCGCTCTACGTGCTGACGCCGCTGCCGGCGCTGTGGGCCGTCTCGTTCCTGATCTACGCCAGCGTCTACCTCTTCACGCACCGCGCCGCGCGCCACCTCTTCGACGAAGCCTACCACCTGGAAAAGGCGCTCAAAGCGTTCCGCGCCGTGGCGGCTTTTCTAGAGACGTACCGATACGGCGCCCACCGGCATCTGGCGGCGCTCTGCGCGCCGTTTCGGGAGGGGACGCTGCGCCCGTCGGCACTGCTGAAAAGGGTCATCCGGATTGCGGCGGCGGCCAGCAGCCAGAAAAGCGAACTCGTGAGCCTCGCGCTCAACGCGCTCGTGCCGTGGGATCTCTTCTTCGCCCGGCGGCTGGAACGCCTCAAGGAGACGCTACGCGAGCGCCTGCCGATGTGGCTGCACGCCTGGTACGACCTGGAGGCGTTCTGCTCGCTCGCTACCTTCGCCGATCTCAACCCCGGCTACGTGTTTCCCACCCTCCTCCGGCTGCCCGCCTCCACCTCCGAACCGATGTTTTCCGCCCATCAACTCGGCCATCCCCTCCTCAGCGACCCGCAGAAAGTGTGTAACGACTTCTCGATGCACGGGCCGGCGGAGGTGGTGCTGGTGACGGGGTCCAACATGTCCGGCAAGAGCACGTTTCTGCGGACGGTGGGTGTCAACCTTTGCCTGGCCTTTGCCGGTGCCCCGGTCAACGCCGCGCGCTGCCGTACGTTGCCCTTCCGCCTCTTCACCTGCATCAACGTCAGCGATTCCGTCACCGACGGCATCTCGTACTTCTACGCCGAAGTGCGCCGCCTGAAACGGCTGCTCGAAGCGCTGCGCGAGGATCACCCCCTGCCGCTCTTCTTTCTCATCGACGAGATCTTCCGGGGCACGAATAACCGCGAGCGGCTGCTGGGCGGGCGCGCCTACGTCCACGCCCTGGCGGATCGGCGCGGGGCCGGGCTGATTGCCACGCACGATCTCGAACTGGTCCACCTGGCCGGCGAGATCCCCACGCTGCGCAACGTGCACTTCCGCGAAGAGGTGGTGGACGGACGCATGGTGTTCGACTTCCGGCTGCGCGCCGGCTCCTGCCCCACCACCAACGCGCTCAAGATTATGCGCCTGGAGGGCCTGCCGGTAGAACCGACGCCGCTCCCGTCCGTTGACACAGACACGCAATCCCCTTGATGCCCGCACCGCCAACCGGAGGATACGTCCTGCCCGCCATGAAGACCGAACACATCGTCAGGGACCTGGAGGAGGCGGTGCGGCACCTCGGCCTGGAGGTGCGCCGCGAGAAGGGCAACTTCCGGGGCGGCCGTTGCACCGTCAACGGCGAGGACCTGGTGATGCTCAACAAGAACCATCCTGCCGAGGTGCACCTGGCCCTGCTGGCCGAGAGCCTGCGCGACCTCCCGGTGGAGGCCGTCTTTTTGCGCCCGGCGGTCCGCGAGGCGATGGAGGCGGCCTGGCAACACCCCGTCGAGCACCTCCGCGACGCGCTCTTAGAACCGGACCAGGCCGATGGCGAGTGAGGCTGCGCGCATGCGGGTGACGCTGCTGGGCACGGGCACCTCGACGGGCGTGCCCGTCATCGGCTGCCGCTGCCGGGTCTGCCAATCGACCGACCCGCGCGACGCGCGCACCCGCTGCGCCTGCCACATCGACGCGGGCGGGCTGAGCCTCGTCATCGACACCGGGCCGGACTTCCGGCGGCAGGCCCTCCGCCAGGACCTCACGCGCCTCGACGCCGTGCTCTTCACCCACCACCACTTCGACCACATCGTCGGGCTGGACGACCTGCGGCCTTTTTTCTTCGAAAACCGCACGCCGGTGCCCTGCTACGCCCGCCCCAACACGGCGGCGGTGCTGCGCCGCATGTTCCGCTACATCTTCAACAGCGACGGCAGTTACCCCGGCGTGCCGCTGCTGCGCCTGTGCGAGGTGAAGGCGCCCTTCGAGGTAGCCAGCCGCTACGAGCCGCGCCCGCCGGTGCGCGTCGAGCCGGTCGAAGTCTACCACGGCGAGCTGCCGCTCTACGGCTACCGCCTGGGCCGCTTCGCCTACCTGACCGACACCAACCGCATCCCGGAGGCGAGCTACGAGCAGCTTCAGGGGCTCGACGTGCTGGTGCTCGACGCGCTCCGCCACAAGGCCCACCCGACGCACTTCACCATCGAGGAGGCCGTCGCCGTGGCGCGGCGCATCGGTGCGCGACAGACCTACTTCATCCACCTGACCCACAACATCCTGCACGCCGAAGAAGACGCCCGCCTGCCCGAAGGCATCGCGCTGGGCTACGACGGGCTGGCCTTCGAGATCGCCTGCTGAGTCGTGCATACGTTCGTAACGTTCGGCCTTGCCTTCCAATTTGCATTTCGTATGGGAGGATGGGTGTATGGGGGTGTGGGAGGGTTTTCTCTCCCATACACTCACACCCCCACCCTCCCATACGATGTTCAAGTGTAGCAACTTCTCTACGGCTCAGTAATTTCAGGTTGATGGGTCACCGGTTTTCGTAAGATTCCTCCAACCTGTACCCGCCCTCCTGCCAGAGAGCCATCATGCACCTCCTCATCCTCAACGGTCCCAACCTGAACCTGCTGGGCGCGCGGGAGCCGGAGACCTACGGACGCGCCACGCTGGCCGACCTCGAAGCGGGCCTCCGCGCGGCCTTCCCCGGCGTGACGCTCGACTTCTTCCAGAGCAACCACGAGGGCGCTCTCATCGACCGGCTGCACCAGGCCCACCGCGACGGTCTCGACGGGGTGGTGTTCAACCCCGGTGGCTACACGCACACGTCGGTGGCGTTGCGCGACGCGGTGGCGGCCATCGCCGTGCCCGTGGTGGAGGTCCATCTCTCGAACGTGCACGCCCGCGAGGCATTCCGCCGTCGGTCGATGCTGGCGCCGGTGTGCGTCGGGCAGATCGGCGGCCTGGGCGCGGCGGGCTACCACCTGGCGGTGCGGTATTTCGTGGCGCACGCGGCCTCGTAGAGCGCGCCGTCCTTCACCGCGAACCTTCGATCCGAACCATGGCAGGTTACCGGGGCCATCTGGCAGGCGCGAGCGTCTTCTTTGCGCTCTACCTGGCCGGGCTGATCTTCGTCTACGCCGTGGACGCGGCCTACACCCGCTTCACGACGGTCGAACTCGTCGCCTATCCGCTGGCGCTCTTCGGGCTGTGCCTGATGTTCGGCCTCTGGCCCGACGTAGACACCAACTCGGTGGGTCAGAACATCTTCTACGCTATTTTTTTCCTCGTCGACGTGGTGCTCATCGCCACGCGGCACTTCGAGGAGGCGGCGTACCTGGGGCTGTTCGCCATCCTGCCGGTGCTGGGCAAACACCGGGGGTGGACGCACACGTGGTGGGCCATGCTGCTGATCCCATCGCCGTTGTTGATCCTGCCTTACGTCTTCTTCCCGGAGCGTCCGCTGGCGGGGCTGCCCTTCTACGGCGCGGCGGTGGTGGGCTATCTCAGCCACCTGTTCATGGACGGGCTGGTGATGCGCCTGCGCCGCCGAGCCGCGCGGTGAGGACGGTCCGGGCGAGGGTACGAGAGGACGAATCTTTTGTATTTCCGCCCATCCGTCCGCTCGTCCATCCGTCCATACGTTTCTTCAACCTCACGGCTGGGGTTGCACAAAACCAACGGCAGGCTCCGGCGTATGGGGGCGGTAGCCGACCCCGCCGGCCCAGTCCTGATCCCCGTTTCTTTATGGCCGAGACAGCCCCCGCCTCGACGCCCCGCAAGAGCGCGGCGAGCACCGTGGCCGCCGGCATCTTCGCCAGCCGGATCGTCGGGTTCGTGCGCGAGGCGGCGGTGGCCTACTTCTTCGGCGTCGGCGCCCACGCGGACGTGTTTCGGGCGGCCTTCAAGGGGCCGAACGTGCTGCAGAACCTGCTGGGCGAAGGGACCCTCTCGGCGGCTTTCATCCCGGTCTACAGCCGGATGCTGGAGGAGGGGCGCGCGGTGGAGGCGGGGCGCCTGGCGGGAGCCGTCTTCGGGTTGCTGCTGGCCTTCGTGGCCGGCCTCGTGCTCGTGGGGATGACCCTGGCCGAGCCTATCGTCACCGTGTTGACGCCCGGTTTCGTCGGCGACGCGGCGCAGGTGGCGGCGGGCACGCTCGCGGTGGACCGCTTCGCGCTGGTCGTCGAGGGGGTGCGCATCGTTTTTCCGATGACGGGCCTGCTGGTGCTCTCGGCCTGGGCGCTGGCCATCCTCAACAGCCATCGGCGCTTCTTCCTGCCCTACTTCGCGCCGGTGCTCTGGAACGCGGCCATCATCACGGGACTTTTCGGCGCGGCCTCGTTCCTGCTGCCGGACCCGCTGGCGATAGGCCGGCACACCGACGTTGCGCCGGGCACGCTCACGCGGCTGCTCTTTGCGGGGTTCTATGGGGCGCTCGTCGGGGGCGGCTTGCAGTTCCTGGTGCAGCTTCCGCAGGTCCTTCGCCTGCTGAAAGGCTTTCGGCTCTCGTTCTCGACGAAAGTGGAGGGGGTGCGCGAGGCGCTGCAGGCGTTCGGGCCGGTGGTGGCCGGGCGCGGCGCCTACCAGATCTCGACGTGGATCGACCTGTTTCTGGCCTCGCAGCTGATGGCCGGGGCGGTGGGCGCCCTGGGCTATGCGCAGATGCTCTACGTGCTGCCGGTGAGCCTCTTCGGCATGTCGGTGGCGGCCTCCGAGCTGCCCGAACTCTCGCGGCTCGACGAGGACGAGCGCGGGCCGTTCATGGCGCGTGTGCGGGCCTCGCTGCGGCAGATCATGTTCCTGACGGTGCCGACCTTCGTGGGCTACCTGGCCTTCGGGCTGCCGCTCATCCGGGCGCTCTTCGAACGGGGCCGTTTCGGCTACAACGATAGCTGGCTGATCTACGTGATTCTGTGCGCCTACACGCTGGGCCTGCTGGCGACGACGGCCTCGCGCCTGCTGCAAAACGCCTTCTACGCGCTGCACGACACCAAGACGCCCGCCAAGATCGCCGTGGTGCGCGTGGTGATCTCGACCGCCGTGGCCGTGCCGCTGATGTTGTACCTGGACCGTTTCGCGGTGGCGGCGCTCACCGGCACGCCGGCGCAGGAGCAGGCGCTGTTCTTCGGCGCTGCCGGGCTGGCCGTCGGCGCGGCGGTAGGCGGGTGGGTGGAGCTATGGCTGCTGCGCGGGGTGCTGCACCGGCGGCTGCGCTTCGACCTGCCCTGGCGCGCGGTGGCGCCCATGGTGGGCCTGGCGGTGCTGGCCGCGTTGCCTGCCGTGCTGGCGTGGTGGCTGCTCGCGGGGCAACCTCCGCTGCTGGTGGCGGCGCTGGTGGTGGGCGCCTACGGAGCGAGCTACCTGGGCCTGGCCCGGCTCTTCGGCTTCGGCGAACTCGACGTGTGGGCCGGGCGCCTGCTGCAACGGTTCAGGAAGTAGGTATTGGGAATTGGAAAATGGTAAATGGTAAATGGTAATTGGAAAATGGTTGGGCGAAGCGCCATCGCCCACCTGTTCCCCTTTTCAATTTCCCCTTTTCAACGTCCCAGCGGTTCCATCTTCGTCGGGCGGAGGTGGGCGTAGCGTATGCCGTTCCAGTCGGCGCCGTAGAGGAGGC
>JBFGTT010000075.1:0-9947 GCA_041565995.1 Rhodothermales bacterium | reverse complement strand
CTTCGCGCCCGTGCCGTCGCTGCGCGAGACCGCCCCCACGCCGCCGCCCGCGCCCGACGAGCCGGAAAAAACTCGCATGGGCGATCCCTTCGCCCCGATGCCGCCACTGCAAGAAGCAACCGGCACGGCGCCGCCCGCACCGGCGCCGCCCGTCCAACCGGAAAGCGACGAGACGATCCTGGTTCGACGCCCGCCGGACGCACCCCCGCGTTTCGAACTGGACGTTACCCTGCCCGAAGAAAAGCGCCTGACCTTCGTGCTCAAAGAAGGCGAGAACGTGCTGGGGCGCGATTCGGCATCCGACCTGGTGGTGCCCCTGCAGGCCGTCTCGCGACGCCACGCGCTCTTCACCGTCCGCGCAGGCCGCGTCACCGTACAGGACCTCGGCAGTAAAAACTTCACCTACGTTGCGGCGCAGCGGATCACCGCCGAAGTCGAAGTCACGCCCGGCACGCCGGTTCGCTTCGGCTACGACGTCGAAGCCCAGCTGCGCCGCATCCATCCCGACGACAGACCCAACCAAGCATGAGTGAGAAGATCTTAGCCGACGGCACCTACGTGCTCGACGAACCCGTGACCCTGCCCGACGTGCTGGACGTGCTGATCGTCGGCGGCGGACCGGCGGGCACGGCGGCAGCCTTTCACGCCAAAGAACTGGGCCTGGCCGCGCTGGTCATCGATTACGACGACCTGATGAAGCGCATCCGTGACTACGCCAAAGACAAGCTCATCCTGCCCCACTTCGGCGGCGGCGACCAGATGAAGTTTCCCGTCGGCGGCGACCTCGTGGCCCGTCTGCACTTCGGCCCCATCGACAAAGACGAGATGTGCGCGCTCTGGCGCAACCATTACCGCCGGGCGTGCGCTCCCGCCCGCATCGGCGTCGAACTGACGGGCCTGGAGCAGCAGGACGACGGCCTCTGGCTCGTCAAGGCGTGGAACCACCGGGAACGGCGCGAACAGACGATGCTGGCCCGGCACGTGGTCATCGGCATCGGGCGCGGCGTGCCCCGCCGCTTCGACATCCCCGGCAACACCGACGGCATCGCCTACCGCCTCGGTGATGCGGCCAAGTACGTCGGCGCCCCCGCGCTGGTCATCGGCGGCGGCACTTCGGCCGGAGAAGCCGTCATCGCCATCTCCAACGCCAAAATCGCCGCCGACGACGGCTACAAGGTCTACTGGTCCTACCGGGGCGACAAGATGCCCAAGGTCTCCAAGGCCCTCTCCGAAGTCTTCTTCGACGCCTACCTCGGCAACGGCAACATCCAGTATTTTCCCCACAGCGAGCCGGCCGCCGTCGTCACCGGGCCGGATCGCAAGGAGTACCTCTCGCTGCGCGTGGATCGCAAGGAACTGCCCGGACGGCCCTGCGAAACCCAGCACCTGGAGTTCGAGAAGACCTCCTGCGTGGCCTGCATCGGCGAAGACATCCCGGAAGCCTTCCTCAACAGCCTCGGCATCTACATGGCTACCGGCGGGCCCGACAACAAGAAGCGCATGGTGGTCACGCCCCTGCTCGAAACGCAGCAGCCCAACGTCTACCTCATCGGCGACATCCTCAGCCAGGCCTACTTCGAGACCGACGACTTCGACGCCGACCCGGCCTCGTTCCGCGAGATCAAGCATCGCGGCAACATCAAGGCGGCCCTGCGCGACGGCGTCTTCGTGGCGGAAGTGATCCGCCAAAAGCTCGACGGCAAGCAGCAGATCCAGGTGACGCTCGCGTTCGCCGAAGAGGAGGCCGCGCAAGAGGACGCCCTGCCCCCCGAGGTCGCCCACAAGACCGACTCCTTCCTCAAAGTCCTGGTCGACCGCGAAGGCCCGCCAGCCGAGAGCGTTCCGGACGAGCGCGCCGTCCGCCGCGAACGCGCCTTCCTGGTGCGCGTGACGCCCGGCGGCATCGACGAAGACGAGTTCGCCCTCAAGGCCGACGGCATCACGACCATCGGCCACGAAGGCTGCACGCTCAACTTCCCCGACGACACCGCCCTCTCGGCCAACCACGCCTCTATCTCGCACGGCCCCGAAGGCTACTTCCTGCGCGACGACGGCAGCGAAACCGGCACTTTCCTGCGCCTGACCGCCGGCAAACCCGTGCTCCTGGCCCCCGGCGACCTGCTGCGCATGGGCCGCCAGATCCTCGTCTTCCAGGCCCAGAACGGCGGCCTCTTCTGCCTCCACTACGACTTCGCCGGCAAGCCCGTCGCCCGCCACACGCTCACCGAAGGCACCATCGTGCTGGGCCGGCAGGCGCCCGACGTGACGCTCGACGCGCAGGACAAGATCCTCTCGCGCCGTCACCTCTCGCTCTCGGTCAAAGACGGCAAGGTGTTCGCCAAGGACCTCAAGAGCCTCAACGACTCCTACCTGCGCGTGCGCGACGCCCGAAAGATCGAGCACGGTGACGTCTTCCGCGTGGGCCAGCAGATCTTCCGCCTCAACCTGCAAGAGCGAGAGATCACGCCGTCGGATTCGACGGTTTTCCGCTTGCGGCCCTACACCGGCGGCAAGCCTTCGGGCGTGCGCGTCGAGACCCCGTCGGCGCCGGAGCCTGCCCCGCCGCCCGCCCCGACGCCTGCTGCGCCGGCGGCCAGCCCGGCGGCTACCTTCAAGGGCCTGGGCAAAACCATCGACGTGAAGCAGGGACAGACGCTCTGCGAGGCCGCCGAGCAGCAGGGCGTCAAGATCGACGCCGAGTGCCACGCCGGCATCTGTGGCAGCGACCCCGTCCGCATCCTCTCCGGCGCCGAGTACCTGAGCGCGCTGGGCGACGAAGAAGCCGGCACGCTGGAGGACATCTGCGGGCTTAAGCCGGGCGAATGCCGCCTGGCGTGCATGGTCCGGCTGAAGGGACCCGTAGAGGTCGAAATCGTGAAGTCGTAGGGAATCGTAGCCGCAACCTAAGAGCCTACGGGATGGGCGTGTGGAGGTATGGGAGGGTCATGCCAGGATCGACGAGGAAGGATCGCCCGCCAGGCAGGTAGTGCGCTCCATCCGCGATCTGCTATCCTCTATCCTCGATCTTCTGTCCTGCCACCCGTAACCCGCCCGGAGGTACGTTAACCAGAGTCCGTATCAGTGCGTATCTTGAGGTGCCGGCGCCACTGCGCGCAAGCGAAGCCATCGGGATGCGCCTTGCGTTCCATCCTGACAGAAAGAGAGACTCGTGGAACAGACGCCGCTCGTGACATACGGCCACTCCTCGCACCGGGGGTTGCAGCGAGCGGACAACCAGGATTCCTACGGCAAATTTCCCCGCGAGCACCTGGACCTGACCGACCCGGCGGGCCTGTTGTTCATCGTAGCCGACGGCATGGGCGGGCATCGGGGCGGGCGCGAAGCCAGCCAGATGGCGGTCCATCACATCGCCGAGCAATACTACGCGGCCTCGTCCAAAGTCCCGCCCGATAAGCTGCGGCGGGCCTTCGAGCACGCCAACGCCGTCATCTACCGGCGTGCCGTCGAAGACCCGGAGCTTTACGGTATGGGCACCACCACGACGGCGCTGCTGCTGCGCGGCACCTACCGCTGGATCGCCCACGTGGGCGACAGCCGCGCCTACCGCATCACGCCCGAGGGCATCGAACAGTTCACGCAGGATCACTCGCAGGTCGAAGAGATGGTCCGCCGCAACATCTTGACGCCGGAAGAAGCCGCCAGCCACCCGCATCGCAACGTCCTCAGCCGCGCCCTCGGCGCCCGCGCCGACGTGGAGGTGGACGTGAGTGAGCGGGGCGTCTTGCAGGCCGGCGACTGCTACCTGTTGTGCTCCGACGGGCTCGCCCGCGTGCCCGAGGCCGACATCCACGACGCCGTGCTGGCGCATCCGCCCCAGCAAGCCTGCGACCTGCTCGTACGCCTGGCCAACGACCACGGCGGCCACGACAACGTCACGGTGCTCGTGGTGTGCGTCCACCGGCTGCCCGGCAGAGGCCGGCGCCTGCTCCACAGCCTCAAGCGCATCGGGCGAGGCTGAAGAATAGGCCCGCGTCACGTCTCCGGCGCGGGGCGCACCACGTGTCCGTGCCTCGCCAGGGCGTCCAGGGCCTCCGGCAACGCGCCCTGCGGGACGAGCAGGTAGTCGGTGTCGAAGGTGGAGAGGGCGAAGAGCGCGATGCCGGCCTGCGCCAGCGGCCCGGCCAGCGCCGCCAGGATGCCCGTCTCGTCGAAGGCCAGCGGCCCGTCGACCTTCAGGCACGCCCACCCCGCCGCGCGACGCACCCCCTCCGGCACGGCCTCCTCGCGGCACACCACCGACACCTCCTCGGCGGTGCGCGCCACGGCGAAGAAATCTCCCGCCACGGCCCACGCCGGCAGGGCGGCGTCGGCGTCGAGGCGACAGACGGCGAAGCGGCCCGGCACCACGGCCAGGCTGACCACCCTCGATTTTCCCGGCGATCCTCGATCTTCCATCCTCGATCCTCGTCATACCAATTCGAGGAAGTAATGCCACGATGCTGAGCCGTAGGGGGCCTTTTCCTCGTCCGTACGTCCATACCTCCATACCCAATCCGCGCAAGCGGATTTGGCATCACACCAGCACCTCGACGGCGCGGCGGAGGCGGCGGACGCACGTTGCTCGGCCCAGCACCGCCATCATCTCGAACAGCCCCGGCCCGAACGTCATGCCGCTGAGAGCCAGACGCGTCGGGTGGATGATGCGCCCGGCGCCGACGCCTTTTTCCTCGGCGAGGGTGCGTAAGACGGCTTCGGCGGATGCTTCGTCGAAGGCGTCGGCCTGTTCGAGGCGGTCGGCGTAGGCGGTCAGCAGGGCGGCGGAGTCGTCCTTCCAGCGTTTCTTGAGTCCCTGCGCGTCGTACGCCGTGGGATCCTCGAAGAAGAAATCGCACGAGGTGGCCAGGTCCGAAGCGAAGGCGATGCGGTCCTGCATGAGCGCGGCCACGCGGCGCAGGTAGGCGGCGTCGGCGTCGAAGCCACGCGCGCGCAGGTGAGGCGCGGCGCGGGCCAGGAGGTCGCCCGGCGAGAGGGCGCGCAGGTGCTGCTGGTTGTACCAGCGTAGCTTGTCGAGGTTGAATTGCACGCCGCTGGAGCCGACGCGGTCCAGGGAAAACGCCTCGACGAGGGCGTCGAGGGTGAAGACCTCCTGCTCGGTGCCCGGATTCCAGCCGAGGAAGGCCAGGAAGTTGAGCAGGGCCTCCGGCTCGTAGCCCTCTTCGCGGTACTGCCGCACCGAGACGGGGATGCCCATCTCCTCGGCGTTGCGCTTGGAGAGTTTGCCGCCGCTGGGGCTGTGGATCAGCGGCAGGTGCGCCATGGCCGGCGCCGTCCAGCCGAAGCACTCGTAGAGCAGGACGTGCTTGGGCGTAGACGGCAGCCACTCCTCGCCCCGGATGACGTGCGTGACCTGCATCAGGTGGTCGTCTACCACGTTGGCGAGGTGGTAGGTGGGTAGCCCGTCGGACTTGAGGAGCACCTGGTCGTCCAGCTCTGCCGTGTCGAAGGCGACCCATCCCCGGATCAGGTCCTGGAAGCGCACCATGCGCCCGCGCGGCACCTTGAGGCGGACGACGTGCTCGGCGCCGGCCTCCAGGCGGCGGCGCACCTCGTCGGCGGGCAGCGTCAGGGCGTTCTGCATCTGCTGCCGCGTGACGGCGTCGTAGCGCGCCGAGGCGTGGCCGCTTTGCTGCAAGCGCTCGCGCATGGCCTCGAGCGCTTCGGGCGTGTCGAAGGCGTAGTAGGCGTGCCCGGCCTCCAGGAGTTGCTGCGCGTAGTGCCGGTAGATCTCGCTGCGCTGCGACTGGTAGTAGGGCGCGTCCGGCCCGCCGACGTCCGGCCCCTCGTCGTAGGCCAGCCCCGCCCACCGCAGCGAGGCGACGATGTCGGCCTCGGCCTCTTCGACGTAGCGCTCCCGGTCGGTGTCTTCGATGCGCAGCAGGAACCGTCCGCCGTGCTTGCGGGCAAAGAGGTAGTTGTAGAGCGCCGTGCGCAACCCGCCGATGTGCAGCAGGCCGGTGGGGCTGGGCGCAAAACGCACGCGCACCGGCGCTCCGGAAGAATCAACCATGGCGATCGATGGGGGCTGTTGCAGAAGGGAAAAGGATACGTCGCCAGGGCCTCTCCCTCGTAGAAATCTTTGCGTATTTCCTCCATCGGGGAGCCTCCGGCGATTGTGACCTCCGTTGCACGTTTATTGAAATCGCGGACGCGCTGGACGATGGTCCCTCGGCGGCGTGGTTGCCGCTACCGGGTGAACCGCCCGTACCGGCGCGACGGCACCACCGTGCCCGCGGCCTCGACCACCATGCCCGCGACGCCGGGCAGGCTGTCGATGAGCGCGATGCCCTGCACCGCACCGGCGACGAAGAGGGCCGTAGCCAGCGCGTCGGCTTCTTCCGTCGTGGCGGCGATGACGGTGGCGCTCCGCGACGACCGGGCCGGCTGGCCGTCCCCTGGATGCAAAATGTGGTGGTAGCGGCGTCCTTCGTAGACGAAGTAGCGCTGGTAATCGCCAGAGGTGGCTACGGCCAGGTCGGATACGTAGAGCACGTCCACCAGGGCGCCGGGATCGTCGGGGTCTCGGATACCGACGCGCCAGGGTTTTCCGAGGTGGGTGCCCAGGCAGTACAGGTCCCCTCCTGCGTTGACGAGGGCGTGCCGTACGCCGTTGGCCTTAAGCACCGCCACAGCCCGGTCTACGGCGTATCCCTTGGCGACGCCGCCCACCGCTACGGCCACTCCCTCCGGTTTGTCCAACACGGGTGCCTTGCTGAAATCGATGCGCGCCGTCCCGACCAGCGGCAGCCTTTCCCGGATCGCCTCCTCGGAGGGCGGCACGGGCGTCTCGGCGGCAAAGTCGTACAGGTCGAGCACCGGCTTGATGGTGACGTCGAAGGCACCGCGCGAGCGCTGAGCGTAGGCCCACGCGCGCTCCAGAAAACGGACGGCTTCCGGATCGAGGGTCACCGGGCCGCCAGCGTGGTTGAATGTGTAGATCTGGCTGAGCGAATCTTCCTCCCAGAGCAGGCGCTCCACCCTTTCGATCTCCGCGTGGGCTGCTTCCATGGCGCGCCGCGCCGCCGCGCCCGAGGGCGCCACGATGGTGTACTCCACCACCGTGTCCATGGCGAACCGGGTAAACGTGTACGCCTTCTCCCCTCCGGCCTCCGCGCACGACGCCAGCACCAGCAGCAGCGCCAGGCAAAGGACACCGTACGCCGGGAAAGCCGCCGGGGCCTCCGCTCTTACCGAAGCGTGCATAAATCCATACCGTTCAGCCTCGTTTCGTCCATCCGTCCATCCCCCCACACTCCCATCCCCCCATCAGCCGGTTACCGCATCCACCCCAACCGGCGATCCCGTGATGGTAGCCACCAGCCTGTTAGGCGCGCAGATGATCTTGCCGGCGGTGTGACCGCTCATCTTTCGGCAGAGCTGATGGCGGCAGGACGCCTCCGTCACCGACAGCCGGCCGTCGCGGAGCTGGAAGACCGTCTGGCCCAGCGCACCGGGCAGCTCGATCCGGCGGTAGTTCTTGTCGAGGGCGATCTGCTCGACGACCACGCCGTCGCGTTCGAAGACCACCGCCGCGCCGGCTGCGGGCGCTTCCGGCTCGATAGCCAGCAGGACGTGGCCGGGCGTCTTCCTGGCGCGCATCGCCTGCACGAACGTCGCCAACTCCGGCGGCACCGCCCCGGACCGCCCCGGATCGACGAGCACGCCGCCGACGAGCAGCGCCAGATCCTGCGCGGACGGCGCGATGGGCGTGGCGGTGACCGACGACGCCCCGGCGCGGGCGTACCCGGCCAGGCGCAAGAGCCTCGCCCGATCCGCCTCGGGGTGCGCCGTGATCAGGAAATACGCCGTCGGCGCGGACCGCCAGAGCGAGAGGCCCGCCACCAGGGAGCCGGCCCCGGCCAGCGAGAGCATCTTGAGCAGGGTACGTCGGTTCATCGCAGGGTTCTATTTGGTGCCGCCCCGGCGTGTGGGTCGTGTGGGCGTTCCCACTACCGCAGGCGGGGTGAAATGCCTACACCGCAAAGGGCGTTTTCCTCGTCAGCATCCTGAAGTCGCGTGTGGTACATCCCCTTCAACAGCCATCCGCTCGCTCCATCGACCCACACACCGGGGAGGGTACCCGCCATGTCCGATCCGAAAACCGCGATGGCTGAGGCCATCGAGCAAGACCACGCCCGCCTCAAGCGGCTCATGACGGCCCTCGCCGACGCGGCGGCCGGCGACGTTGCGCCGGGCAGCTTTTCGAACTGGAAACTCGACCTCCTGTTGCAGCTTCGCGACTTCCAGGGCCAGTTGCTCAAGCATTTCGACCTCGAAGAAGCAGGCGGGTTCATGGCGGGGATCCTGAGCGTGGCCCCGCACCAGGCCCGTCAGGTCGAACAACTCGAAGCCGAACACCGCAGGATCCTCGCCGACCTCGACGGCCTCCTCGCGGCGTTGAAGCAGGCGGAGGACGCGCCTGCCGCCTTCTTGCCGGAGGGGCGCCGACGCCTCGGCGCGTTGCTCGCGCTGATCCGCGCGCACGAAGCGGCTGAATGTGCATTGATCCAGGAGGTCTATTACCAGGATTACGGAGTCAAGGATTGAGCGTCCTCGGACGACTCGCACGTCCGGCGGCACCGCCCGGCGAACAGGCAGCCGTAGCACCCCCACCTGCCCTCCAGGACGTCGCCGTCCTCCGGCACCTCCGGCGAATGCCTCCGGACCCACCCTTGCACGAGGAACCAGGCGGCCATCAACAGGCCGATCCCTGCTACGGCGATGACGAGTTGGTAGATCACGTCAGCCTCCGAGTCCGGCAAAACCCATAAAGGACAGCGAAAGGATCCCGGCGATCATCAGCACGAGGGCGGTGCCCTTGACCACCCCCGGCACGTCGGCCAGCTCCAGCTCTTCGCGGATGCCCGCCATCACGACGATAGCCAGCAGAAAGCCGACGCCGGCGCCCAGCGCAAACGTAAGCGATTGCAGGAAGTCGTACTGCCGGTTTGTCTGAAACAACGCCAGGCCCAGGATGGCGCAGTTGGTGGTGATCAACGGCAGAAAGATCCCCAGCGCCCGAAAAAGCACCGGGCTGAACTTCTTGATGAACATCTCCACCAGTTGCACCGCCGAGGCGATGATGACGATGTAGGAGATGAGCTGCAAGTACGGCGCGTTGATGCGCACGAGCACCAGGTGCACGCCGTAGGCGCAGATCGAACTGACGAACATCACGAAGGTGACCGCCAGGCCCATCCGCGTGGCCGTCTCGAGTTTCTTCGAGACGCCGATGAACGGGCAGATCCCCAGAAAGGCGCTCAGCACGAAGTTGTTGATCAGCGCCGCGTTGAGGAAGATGTAGCCGACCGACTCGGTGTTCATGACGCAGGCACCTTTTTTTTGCGGCGTTCCCGCAGCGCGTTGAAGAGCAGCAGCCAGGCGCCCAGGACGAAGAACGCGCCGCCGGGCAGCACCATCACCACCCAGGGTTCGAAGCCGGGGCCGAAGACCGGCACGCCGGCGAAGGTGCCGCTGCCGAGCACCTCGCGCACTACGCCCAGGCACAGCACCGCCAGCGTGAAGCCCCCCCCCATCCCCAGCGCGTCGAGCACCGACCGGCCCACGGGGTTCTTCGACGAGAAGGCTTCGGCGCGCCCCAGGATGATGCAGTTGACCACGATCAGCGAGATGAACGCCCCCAGGCTCTTGTGCGCCTCCAGGCTGATGGCCGGGATGACGTAGTCCGCTATCGTCACGAACGTGGCGATGATCAGGATGTAGGTGGCGATGCGGACCTGCCTGGGGATCAGCTTGCGGAAGGAGGAGACGAAGATGCTGGACATGACCAGCACGAAGGTCGTCGCCAGGCCCATCACCAGCGAGTTGATCACCGTGTTGGTGACGGCCAGCACCGGGCACATGCCCAACACCTGCACGAAGACGGGGTTTTCCTCCCACAACCCCTTCAGCAGGGCGTCCATGCCGGT
>JBFGTT010000074.1:0-9962 GCA_041565995.1 Rhodothermales bacterium | reverse complement strand
GATGCGCCGATCCGTCTCGCGCCACCAACGCGCGACGCGGCGGTTGGCCTGGCGATGGTAGCGGCGAGGGAAGGGATAGACGTAGCGATGGTCCGACGGCCGCGTGCGATCGAGCAGGGCGTAGGCGCGGTCGGCCAGCAGGCGGCGGATGCGCTGCTCCTGCCGGCGGCTCAGGTGGAGCGCGCCGTCGAGGCGATGTGCGTAGCGCCGCGCGTCCTGCTCGACGCGCTGGTAGTGGGAGCGTCGCGGCGCGTCGTAATAGGGCGCCTCCCGGTAGACGCCTTCGTACCCGTAGGCGGTGCACCCGGCCAGCAGCGGCAGCACCCAGAGCGCGAGGAAATAGCCTGAACGTCGCATGGCGAGAAGGGGCTGGTGGAAGAGGTCCGGTAGCTTTCTCTTTGTCCAAACAAGATGCATTCCCAACCGCCAACGCTTCGAAAAATGCGCCTTGCGCGGCCCGCCTGTCCGAAATGCTGAACACCGTTGCCGTGCAAGTATTTTGGCCCCGCCCCGAAGCCGCCTGCGCCGTACCTTGCCGTATCCGTAACCAGCACCGCCCGTCCCGATGAAAAAGAAACACGTGCTGGCCTGTGTGGCCGGCCTCTTGCTGGCCTGCTGCGGCGCCGCAACGGCCCAATCCGTCACGCCCGAGCAGGCCAACGAATGGTTCCAGGCGCAGGACTGGCCACAGGCCGAAGCCGCCTACGCCGCCCTCGTGCGGCACGACGCGGCGAACGCGGCGGCCTGGTATCGCCTCGGCTACGCCCGCCACCTCCAGCAGAAATACGCCGCCGCCGCCGACGCCTGGCTGCGCGCCGACAGCCTGGGCTTCGCCCCGGTGCGCGCGCGCTACAACGTGGCCTCGGCCTACGCCCGGCTCGACCGCGCCGACGACGCCTTCGCCTGGCTGGAAAAAGCCGTGCAGGCCGGCTTCGGCCAGGTCCAACAGCTGGAGACCGACCCCGACCTGGAGAACCTCCGCGCCGATTCCCGCTTCGACGCCCTCCGCACCGCCGCCGACAAAAACGCCCGCCCCTGCCACTACGACGCCCGCTACCGGCAGTTCGACTTCTGGATCGGCGACTGGGACGTGACGACCCCGCAGGGCCAGCAGGCCGGCACCAACACCATCGAGAAAATCCTCAACGACTGTGTGCTGTTGGAGAACTGGCTCGGCGCCAGCGCCGCGCCCGGCGGCGGGGGCAAGAGTTTCAACTACTACGACGCCAACGCGGGCAAGTGGAAGCAACTATGGGTCGATGCCGGCGGCAACACGTCTTCGTTCACCGGCGAATTTAAAGACGGCGCGATGCGGTTCGAGGGCGTCTGGACCAACCGGAACGGCACCACGTCGCGGATGAAAATGACCTTCACGCCGTTAGAGGACGGACGCGTGCGCCAGTACATCGAGCAATCCCTCGACGAAGGCGCCACCTGGAACGTCTGGTTCGACGGCTTCTACGTGCGCCAGCCTTCGGAGGCGAGCGAGTAACAGCCAGGAGCTTGAACCGCCGCTCCCGCGAAAAATACCGAGATTCTTTCGTGTAGATTTCATCTTCTCTTTTTCCACATTCGAGCAGGAGGCGCTACGCCGGGCCAACCGCGTCGTCATAGGCAACACGGAGGTGTGCTTTGCCACGGTGGAAGACTTGATCATCCACAAAATGGTGGCGGGTCGTCCTCGTGATCTGGAGGATGTCCAAAGCGTGCTCCATCGGAACCCGGATGTGGACGTGCCGTACGTTCAGCACTGGTTACGCGCTTTTTCGGATGCGCTCGGACACACCTTGCTGGAGCAGTTCGAACAGATCCGCACACCCTGACACCACAGCGCCCCGGCATGGTACGACGCCCCGACCTGATCGAAGCCTTCGAACGAGAACTGCACCGCCGGCAACCCGTCGACTACCAGCAAAACCTGCGCATTGCGGAGGCTTTGTACGAAGAAGCGTGCGCCCTCGGCGTCTTGCCGCTGAAAGATCCGCTCGACGGCATAGAGGTAAAGATTCGCCTGGCCAAAGCCCTGAATTCGGTCACGGAGGTCCCCGCTACTCAGGTAGATGACGAATCGGCCTCTGATTGAAACCCAAACCTTGCCCTAAATTCCTCCATGCCGATAGTGCGTCCTTTTCGTAGCGCCTCGGCCTCCTCAAGAGACATAATTGGACCGAAGAAGTCCTCTTCCTCTCCAACGGGTTTGGAGGCACGTTCTGCCGGAGCTTCGGTTTGCGGTTTTTCAGATTGATCCTTTGATGCCGGCATAACGCCTACCGTGGTCTGAGGGTGAGCATCTCGATAAGCTGCTGGGGCTCGTCGATGAAGTATATCATTCTGTAATTGAAAATGTAGACGTATCGGAATGTTTCTGCCTGCGGCATGACTGGATACGAGGCATGGGGTTGAGGCGCTTGTTGTAAGTCGAGAATGTGATTGTAGGCCTCAATCTGCGTTTCAGGGCTACACCCCTCAAAATCGACCAGAAAGCTTTCTCTAAAGTTTACCTCGAACATGGAATCTCCACGTTCTAATCCCAAATCGCTTCACCCCACCGCTTCGCCTGCCGGTTCGGTTTCATCTTCGTCCTCGAAGTCTTCCTCTTCTTCGGCGTCGTCGTCGCCGTTGGCGAGGGCGTCGAGGTCCAGGTCTTTCTCTTCGTCCTCCCCGGCCCGCGCCGCCGAGCGCGCCAGCTCTTGCCGCAAGAAATGCGCCGTGTAGGTGTCCTGCTCGGCCAACGCTTCCGGCGTGCCGGCGAAGAGCACGTGCCCGCCGGCCTCGCCGCCGTCGGGGCCGAGGTCGATGACGTAGTCGGCCACCTTGACGACCTCCATGTTGTGCTCGATGACCAGCACCGTGTTGCCCTTTTTGACGAGCGCCTTGAGCACGTGCAGCAGGTGGCGGATGTCCTCGAAGTGCAGGCCCGTCGTCGGCTCATCCAGGATGTAGAGCGTGTCTCCGGTGCCGGGGCGCGAGAGTTCGCGCGAGAGCTTGACGCGCTGCGCCTCGCCGCCCGAGATCGTCGTCGATTGCTGCCCCAGGCGGATGTAGCCCAGGCCCACCGAGTCGAGCGTGCGCAGCTTGCGCTCGATGCGCGGCACGTTTTCGAAGAAACGAAGCGCCTCCTCGACGGCCATCTCCAGCACGTCGGCGATGCTTTTGCCTTTGTAGGTCACCTCCAGCGTCTCGGCGTTGTAGCGGCGACCTTTGCACGTCTCGCACTCGACGTAGACGTCCGGCAGGAAGTTCATCTCCAGCTTGACGATGCCGGCGCCCTGGCACGTCTCGCACCGCCCTCCCTTGACGTTGAACGAAAACCGCCCCGGCTTGTAACCCCGGATCTTCGACTCGGGCAGTTGCGCGAACAGGTCGCGGATGTGCGTGAAAAGGCCCGTGTAGGTGGCCGGGTTCGAGCGCGGCGTCCGCCCGATGGGACTCTGGTCGATGTCGATGACCTTGTCGACGTGTTCGAGTCCTTCGATCTCGGTGTAGGGCAGCGGCACGAGGTTCGCGCGGTGGAAATGCTTGGCCAGGATCGGGTAGAGCGTCTGGTTGACCAGGGTGCTCTTGCCCGAACCGCTGACGCCCGTGACGCAGATGAACGTGCCGAGGGGCAGCTCCAGCGTGTCGCCCTTGAGGTTGTGCCCCCGCGTGCCCCGGAGCACCAGCCGCTTGCCGTTGCCCCGCTGCCGCGCCGCCGGCACGCGGATGTGGCGCTCGCCGTAGAGGTAGGCCGCCGTCAGGCTCACGTGGCCGTTGAGACGCAGGGGCAGGCGGCCCGGCTCCGCCGCGCCGATGACGTGGCCGCCGTGCTCGCCCGCGCCGGGGCCCAGGTCCACCACGAAGTCCGCCGCCTCGATCATGTCGCGGTCGTGCTCGACGACGAGGACCGAGTTGCCCAGGTCGCGCAGGTGCTTGAGCGAGCCGATGAGCTGGTTGTTGTCGCGCGGATGCAGGCCGATCGACGGTTCGTCGAGCACGTAGAGCACGCCGGTAAGCTGCGTGCCGATCTGCGTGGCGAGCCGGATGCGCTGGCTCTCGCCGCCCGAGAGCGAGCGCGCGGCGCGGTCGAGGCAAAGGTAGCCCACGCCCACGTCGATCATGAATTGCAGCCGCTCGGCAATCTCCTTGACGATAGGCCGGGCGATGCGCCACGTGCGCTCGTCGAAGTCCACCTGCGCGAAGAACCGGCGGAGCGTGCCCAGGTCCATCTGCACCAGCTCGGCGATGTTCTTGCCGGCGACGCGGTAGGCGAGGCTTTCGGGCTTGAGGCGTCCGCCGCCGCAGGCGCGGCAGGGCTGCGGCCGCATGAACGCTTCGGCCCACCGGCGCTGCTTGGGCGAGTTGGTGTGCTCGAAGGTGTGCTCGATGTGCTGGTAGACGCCGCTGTAGCGGTGCTTGTACTTGACCTCGCGGTCCTTGTAGCGGTAGACGATGTCGAACTGCTCCTCGCCGGCGCCTTCGAGCACGATGCGCAGCGTCTCTTCGGGCAGGGCGCCCAGCGGCGTCTCGAAGCCGAAGCCGTAGCGCGCGGCGACGGCGCGAAGCTGGCTGAAGAACCAGATGTCGCGCGGCTTGCCCAGCGGTTCGAGGCCGCCCTCGTCGATGGATTTGGCGGGGTCGGGGATGACCAACGCCGGGTCGATCTCGCGCCGTGTGCCCAGGCCGTTGCACTCGGTGCAGGCGCCGTAGGGCGAGTTGAACGAGAACGTGTTGGGCGAAGGCTCGTCGTACGAGAGGCCGTCTTCGGGGCTGTAGAGGTGGCGGCTGAAGACGTGGTCTTCGCCGTCGAGGACCGACACGATCAGGGCGCCGCCGCCCATGCCCAGGGCCGTCTCGACCGACTGGCTCACGCGCGCGCGGAGGTCTTCTTTGATGACGAGGCGGTCGACGACGACTTCGATGTCGTGCGTCTTGTAGCGGTCGATGCGCAGGCCCTCTTCGACCTCGCGCACCTCGCCGTCGATGCGCACGCGGGCGAAGCCCTGCCGGGCCACCTGCTCGAAGAGTTCGCGGTAGTGCCCCTTGCGGCCCTTGACCAGCGGCGCCAGGATCATCAGCCGCGTGCCGCGCGGGAAGGCCAGGATGCCGCCGATGATCTCTTCGTCCGATTGCTTGCGCATCGGCTGGCCCGAGACGTACGAGTAGGCCGTGGCGGCGCGGGCGAAGAGCAGGCGCAGGAAGTCGTAGATCTCGGTGACGGTGCCGACCGTCGAACGAGGGTTGCGCGAGACGGACTTCTGCTCGATGGCGATGACGGGGCTGAGGCCGTCGATGAAGTCCACGTCGGGGCGTTCCATCATGCCGAGGAACTGCCGGGCGTAGGCGTTGAGGCTCTCCATGTAACGCCGCTGCCCCTCGGCGTAGATCGTGTCGAAGGCCAGGCTGCTTTTGCCCGAGCCGGAGAGGCCCGTAATCACCACGAGCCGTTCACGCGGGATGTCGAGGTCGATGTCCTTGAGGTTGTGCTCGCGCGCGCCGCGAATGACGATCATTGCAGAAAGACTCCGTCCTTTCCAAAAAATGAGGCGGGGATAGAGGCCGTGGTACAGCGCCGGGCGGGCTTTCGTTTCGGGAAAGCGCCCGAAAAAAGGCACCCGCGCTCAGGCTCACGCTACGCCCTGCCGGTGACAACCCTGTGGCACGCCGGCCCGCCAAAAAAAAGCTCCGACCCGGCAGGCGGATCGGAGCCTTCGTACAGCGCGGCGGGGGCGGCTACTCTTCGAGGTCCGCCGACGGATCGCGGAAGTAGATCTCACCCTCGAACATCTCGTTGATCGCCATCTCGGTCGGCTCCGGCTGGAGTTCGTATTCGATGGAGATCTTGGTCTGTTCTTCCTGGAAGCGCGGGTCTTCGAGCTCCGGCTCGAAGCCCTCGTAGTAGGCCAGCTTGTTGTCGAGTTCGGATTTGGTCTGCGCGGCGATCTGGCGGGCGCGCTTGGCGAGGATCGCCACCGACTCGAAGAGGTTGCCCGTATGATCGACGAGGCTGTCGACGTCGACGGTTTTGATAGCCATGAACCATCTCGATTGGCTGGTGGCAGAAAAACAGGGCGCGCGGAGCGGCCCTGGCCGATCCCGAACGCCTTGCCGGGGGCGCTGTTCCCGAAAGCTTTTGCGGGCGTGGTGTGCTATCTTGCCTGCGCCGCGCGCCGGCGTCCGAACCCCGTCGCCGCTCAGGCGTTGCGCTCTGTGTCGTAGCCACCCGCGCCGATATTCTCCATGCGTCGTTTCTTGCTGCTCTCTGCGCCGGTCGTCCTCGCGCTCGCGCTGCAGACGTGTTCCGGAACCGTGCCCTCCGCCGATCCGGCGCTGCCGCCGGCCTACCCGGAGGATCAACTGACCGCCGGGGAGCTGGAGGCCCACCTGCGCTTCCTGGCCTCCGACGAGCTGATGGGCCGCAAGGCCGGCACGCCGGGCAACAACGTGGCCGCCCGCTACCTCGCCGAGCAGTTCCGCGCTGCTGGGGTGCAGCAGGTGCCCGGCGCCGAGGGCTACTTCCAGCCCATCCCCTTCACGCGCACCGCGCCGCCTGCGCGCGGCCTGCTGACGTTGCTGGGCGAGACGTTCGTGCAGGGCGAGCACCTGCTGCTGCTGGCCGGCGAGGCGTCCTTCGACGACGTGGCGCCCGTCGTCTTCGCCGGCTACGGCTTCAACGCGGACGACTACGCGGGCCTGGAGGCCGCCGGCAAGATCGTCGTGACGCGGGCCGGACGCCCGGACGACAACGGCGTGCAGGCCGCCTTCCGCGCCACCCCCGAAAAACGACGCCTGGCCGCCGCGCAGGGCGCCCGCGCCCTCGTCGAACTCTACGAAAGCCCGTTTTCCTGGAACAACCTCGTCAGCGTCCTGGGCACCCCCCGCTTCGGCCTCAACGGCGGCGACGGCGAAACGCCCGATCTGCCGCTGGCCTGGCTCAACGATACCGATGGCGCCCTCCGGCTCCGGATCCGGCAGGCCGCCGGCGTGCAGGCCGCGCTCGTCTCCTCCGGCATGAACCGGCAGCCCGCCACCTCGAACAACGTCGTGGGCATGATCGAGGGCAGCGACCCCGCCCTGCGCGACGAGTTCGTCGTGTTGATGGCGCACTACGACCACGTCGGCGCCGGCCTGCGCAACGGCCCCGGCGCCACCGCCGCCGACACCATCTTCAACGGCGCGCGCGACAACGGCATGGGCACCGTCGCCGTCCTGGGCGCCGCCAAAGCCCTCAGCCGCCGCCCGCCCCGCCGCTCGGTGCTCCTGCTGGCGCTCACCGCCGAAGAGGACGGCCTGCTCGGCAGCCGCTACTACGTCGAAAACCCGCTGCTACCCCTCGACCGCATGGTCTATGCCCTCAACATCGACGGCGGCGGCTTCTCGGACACCAGCCTCGTGACCGTCATCGGCCTCGGACGCACCACCGCCGACCCGCTCATCCGCCGGGGCGCCGCCGCCTACGGCCTCGACGTCATCGCCGATCCGGCCCCCGAACAAAACCTCTTCGACCGCTCCGACAACGTCAACTTTGCCCGGCGGGGGATCCCCGCGCCTACCTTCAGCCCCGGCTTCCGCTCCTTCACCGACGAGGGCATCGTCAAATATTACCACCGCCCGCAGGACGAGGCCGGCGACGACTTCGACTACGCCTACCTGCGGCGCTTCGTGCAGGCCTACGCGCACGTCGCCCGGCTCCTGGCCGACAGCCCCGAAGGCTTCGCATGGCTGCCGGGCGATCCCTACGAAGAAGCCTCCCGCACCCTCTACAGCCGCGAATGACGACGCTTCGACCGAGACGCGCCACGACCCATCGCCTGCCCGCCCTGGCCGCTGCGCTGCTGCTGCTCATCCCGGCGGCAGGGTGCCTCGACGGGCCGCCCGACACCTCTTCGGTGTCGGTGGCCGAGGCGCTCGCCTTCGAAGTCATCGGGCGGGGGCAGCAGGCCCGGCTCGACACCTCGGAGATCGCCCTCCGCGACGCCGCCGCGTGGACAGCCTACCAGGACTCGCTGCGTCCCCTGCAGCCCTTCGAGCCGGTGAATTTCTCGCAGGAGATGGTGCTGCTGGCCGCCGTGCCGGTGCCCTCGGGCGGCTACAGCGTCCACTTCGAGGCGGTCGAAAAAAACGACGACGGCCTCACGGCGCACTACCGCCTCAGCATCCCCGCCGACGACTGCATCGCCACGATGGGCGCCGGGGTGGCCTTCGAAGCCGTCCGCCTGGCTCGCACCGACGGCCCCGTGCGCTTCGAACACGAAACCGAAGCCTACCGCTGCACCGAACGCTGAACGGACGAGCAGACGAGCGAACGACAATCATCGTCCACACGTCCACACCGCCGTCTCAAGCCGTCACGTCTTCTTCGGAGAGCGTCGGGCTTTCCACGCGCACGTCGCTTTCGACGAGGCCGTCGCGCAGGCGGATGATGCGGCGGGCGTGCCGGGCCACCTCTTCCTCGTGCGTGACCACCATCAGCGTGTTGCCGAGCCGGTAGAGCGTCTCGAAGAGCGCCATGATCTCCTGGCCCGTCTTCGAGTCCAGGTTGCCGGTCGGCTCGTCGGCCAGCAGCAGCGACGGGTTGTTGACCAGCGCGCGGGCCACGGCCACGCGCTGACGCTGGCCGCCGGAGAGTTCGTTGGGCTTGTGCGTCATCCGGTCGCCCAGCCCGACGTTCTCGAGCGCACGGGCCGCCATCTCGCGCCGCACGCTCCGCTTACGCCCCGAATAGATCAGCGGCAACTCGACGTTCTGCAGGCAGTTGACGCGCGGCAGCAGGTTGAATGTCTGGAAGACGAAGCCGACTTCGCGGTTGCGGATGGCGGCCAGTTCGTCGTCGCTCATCTCGCCTACGTTTTGCCCGCGCAGGTTGTAGATGCCGCCGGTGGGCGTGTCGAGGCAGCCGATGATGTTCATCATCGTGGATTTGCCCGAGCCGGACGGCCCCATCACGGCCACGTATTCGTTCGGGTAGACGTCGAGGGTGACGCCGGCCAGGGCGCGTACCTCCTGCGTACCCATCGGGTAGATCTTCGTCACGTCCCGGAGTTCGATCAGCGCGCGCGGGGCGCCCGGCTTTCCGTCCATGAGGCTTGGTGCTGGCTTGCTGAAAAAACGACGACGCCCCACCGGGCGGCGCCTTCGAGGCGGCGTGCTAGTCCTCGGCCAGGGGCGGCCCGCGCCGGCTCCGGCGGTCGTCGTGCTCTTTGACCTTCGTGCCCCGGCTGAGCGTGCGGCTGACGGCGCGGTACGGCCCGGTGATGACCGTCTCGCCGCCTTGCAGCCCGGACTTGATTTCGATGTAGAGGTCGTCGGCGATGCCGGTTTCTACCTCCACGACGCGCGCCTCGCCTTCTTCAACCACGAAGATCACCTTGCGCAGGTCCTCTTTTTCGAGGGCCGGAGGGGGCGCTTCCGGGGCGGGCGCAGCCTCGGTGGTGTCGCGGCGGTTGCGGCGCGCTTCCTCCTCACGCAGCTTGTTGAAGTCGCGCACCGTAACGGCCTGGATGGGCACGGCCACCACGTCGAGGACGGTGCGGGTGAAGATGTCCACGGTGCCGCTCATGCCGGGGCGGAAGTTGGGGAAGTCCTGCATGGCGACGGGCACCTCCTGGTCCAGTTGCACGCCGCCGTTTTTGGCTGCCGCCACGCGGGCGTCGGCGTTGTGCGGGTCGAGGATGCGGATCTTGACGGGGAAGTTGGTCACCTGTTCTTGCGTGCCGGCGCCGATGATGCGGGCCGAGTTGGCGATCTCGGTGACGACGCCGCGGAAGGTGCGTTCGGGGTAGGCGTCGATCTCGATGGCGGCCGAGTCGCCGAGCGAGACGTTGACCACGTCGTTCTCGTTGACGTCGACTTCGAGTTCCATCTGGTCGAGCCGGGCGATGCGCATCATCTCGGTGCCGGCCATCTGGCTGGTGCCCACCACGCGTTCGCCCGGTTCCACGTTCAACTGGCTCACGGTGCCGTCCATCGGGGCGTAGAGGGCCGTC
>JBFGTT010000073.1:0-9977 GCA_041565995.1 Rhodothermales bacterium | reverse complement strand
GATGGTCGAACGCACGGCGCTGCTGGCCCTGCTGCTGCTGGCCGAGCCGCTGGCGGCCCCGCCCTCGTCCTGAACGCCGGAGGTCCCTCATGGATACGCGCTACGTCTTCACCTCGCTCACCCGGATTGCGCCGCTCTCCGAAGCGCCCTTCGACGTCGAGCCGCTGCCCAGGGCGCACTGGGCCACGGGCGACTACGTCGTCGGCGAAATACACAAGACGCCGCTGGGCTACCGGGACATCGAACTGACCACCGGACGCATGCGGCAGGGCTTCCAGGGGGACCTGATCGTGGGCGCGCTGGGCTTGCGCCACGCCACGCTCGAAGCCACCGGCACCTGGGAAGAAGTGGGCGACGACGGCGTGATGCACCTGCTCACCGGCGCCGGCCTGCTGGGATGGCTCACCTCCAAGTCGCCCTTCCTGCCCGAACTGCTCGAGATGCGCTACCGGGGCCACGTGCTTCTCGGCGGCGAGAAAGCCACCATGCAACGGTTCGTCGCGCCGGTGCCCGAACGGCCTTTCGAGACGCCCGTCGTCCTGCTCGTAGGCACCTCGATGTCGGCGGGCAAGACCACCTCGGCGCGCGTCATCGTGCGGCAACTCAAGCAGGCCGGCAAACGGGTCCTGGGCGCCAAACTCACCGGCGCCGGACGCCTGCGCGACATCCAGGCCATGGCCGACGCCGGCGCCGACCACATCTTCGACTTCGTGGACGTGGGGCTGCCCTCGACCGTGCATCCGGAGGACGCCTACCGGGCGGCCCTGCGCCAGTTGCTCTCGCGCATGGCGGCGGTAGAGGCGGACGTGGCGGTCGTCGAGATCGGCTCGTCGCCCCTGGAACCGTACAACGGCGCGGCGGCCATCGAAGCCATCCGCCACGCCATCCACGTGACGGTCCTCTGCGCCTCCGACCCCTACGCCGCCTTCGGGGTGATGCAGGCCTTTCACCTCTATCCGAGCCTCGTCACGGGCGTCGCCACCAACACGCGCGCCGGCATCGAGCTGATCGAAAAGATGTGCGGCGTACGCGCCCTTAACCTGCTCAACCCCCGTTCGCTGCCCGAACTCGACGACCTCCTCCTGCGCGAGTTGGAAAGCTACCTCGCCGTGCCCGTCAACTGGGAAGATTAAGGCGCGTCCGCAAAGCCCCGTCATACGAAATCTGGCTGATTCGTTGTAGTACAGCAAGTATGGGAGTCTGGGCGGTTGGGCGTGTGGGAGGATTATTCACGCCCATACCCCCATACGCCCACACCCCCACCCACACAACGCGTTGCACAACACTTTAATCAGATTCTGTATCAGGTGATTTGAAGGCATTGACCACGACCATCGATTCCGACCACCAGTATTGGCAGTTCGTCGGCGGTTTCAGGTCGGTCTGCAGGCTGACCTGAAATGAGTCAAAGTGTTGCAACAGCAATCGCTGGTGACCGCGGCTCAGCGTGTCAATTTCGCACGAGAAGTAGCTGAACAGTCCACCGGGCCGTAAAAGCTCGGCCGCCAGGGGGAAAAACTCGCCCGCATGCGTGTAGGCCGTGCCGTTCGTCTCGTTGCGCTCGTACTCTTGCTGAGACAACGGATACGTGTCAAAAAGAATGCCGTCGTAATGGTCAAGCTGATCTCTGACGTCTTGCCAGCGGCCGCGAATCAACCGTACGTTCTTCTCCGGATAGCGGTGCCTCCACCCTTCGAACGCATCGATCACGGCGTCGTTGCATTCGATGACGGTGTAGGATCGCACGCCGGATTCAAGGATCATGCTTGCAGAAATGCCCATTCCAAAGCCCACTTCCAGGATGTCCCCTCCCGTCCGGGTCACAGACTGGGCCATCGCTCTCATCAGCGGCCGCTCCCAGGCTTGCATCACTTGCTGGTCCTGAATGACGAGTTCTTGTTCGTCCAGGTGTGCAGCAGCCCTTTGCCAATCTTCGGCAATCGCCGGACGCGCCGAGCCGGGCACGAAGCGTTGCATTTGGCCGTACAGGTGGTCCAGGTCGTCGGAAAACTCACGGACGGCCCGGTTCAACATCCAACGAAGCTGGAAGTCGGGGGGCGCGGTCTGGTTCCGGTCGCTCTTCAAACGGACCGAGACGTCAAAACCGGGAAGTTCGTATTGGAAGGATCTGTCGTCGGACACAGCGGATTCCCAACAGGTTTAGAAGTACGATTTCAACGTGCCGCGCCGGCGTATGTCCAACGTGCAGCAGTGGGCGCCGCCGCCCAGCGGGTGACAGGCCGACAGGTCGACCGGGATCGTCTCGAAGCCCCACTTCCGTAGCTGATCGATCAGCGGCTGTTCGCGGGACTCGACTATCACCCGTTCCGGATCCAGCATCAATACGTTCATGCCGATCCAGTCCGAACACATGTTGAAGGCGACCTTTCTTGCCGGTCCAACCGGCGGCGGCGCGGCTTTCACTTCCCAATCGCGAAACATGGGCGGAATCCCGTTGACACGCGCCGGATTCACCAGCAATTTTCCCGGCGCCAGCGGCATGAAGGTGGCGTCAATGTGCATCGGGTGCGGATCGTTGAATTCGACGGTGTGGATCGAGTACTCGCTGCCGAGATGGCTTTGCAACCAGTCGATGCCGAACTGGTTGGTGACGTTGCTGCGCTGCGCGAACACATCGCGGCCGCAACGGATGAAGTCGGCGGCGTCGAACGTCGGCTCAAATTCGGTCAGCGCATACTGCATCTGGCCGTCCGGCTGCGGATGTTCGTAACAGGCATCGAACAACTCGTCGTGCAGTTCCGGATGCGGCGCCGCCGTCCAGCGGGCGCCACGTTGGAAGTACTCTTTGATCAGCGTCCGGAAGGCATGGGTTTCGAAGTACCGGGACCGCCAGGCCATCGGCGCCTCGATAATCTCGTCGCCGACCACCAACAGGCAGTCGCGGGGCATGGCCGCGTAAAGTCCGGCGGGACTGGCCCACTCAGGCGTTCCGAAAGGCCGCGAGAAATCCAGCAACTCGGGCCGCCGAACCACGACGCCCTCCCGTGCTAAGAGCTCCGCCAGGTCGTCGAGCTGGCCGCGCGCCGCATCCACGGCCTCGGGCGGGAACGGACGCCCTCCCATCTTGCGGTAAAAGTCCCACGATTCGCCGGGCAGCGTCGATTCCAGTGCAAGGTGCCACTGCGGAACCGTGGCACCGTCGATAACGCCGACGATCACCTCTTCTAGAGGATCCCATTCATTGTACGAATTGACGACCGGCAACTCCTGTACCGGTAAGCAAGGGCTCCCATCCATCGCGGCTAATCGCCATTCAGAAAACGTGCGGATCGAACCAACTCGTGACCTGGCGAGGGCCTCTCTCCAAATCACGGCAACGGCGTGAAAAAACTTGAAAACTTCCGGCTTTTCCGGGGCGCAGTTTGGGTGGTTAACAAACCTACTTCACGCCGCACGCAGGTTTTCGAGTGAACGCTAAGTTACGACGACAGCGCAAAGCAGGCAAGCGACGAGTCGACGCCCTGACGAAGGGAACGGGTCGGGACGCTCGCCGATGATCGACACGCCAGCGGCTGATCCAGATTCCCGCCCCAATCATCCGGCGTTCTCGGCAACGGTTTTACCGGCTGTCCAGACATCCACACGCCCACATACCCAAACTCCAACGCGTCCATACCTCTACACGTCCTTGCGCAGCACGACGAATCATACAGATTCCGAATGACAGGCAATCCCCGGCGGCGTATCTTGGGCGGTCGATGCCTGCCGGGCGTGAACAACCACCTCGGCTTCTTCGTTCAGGGGATGCTCACCAGCGGCGGGCCTCGTCCGCCGCCGCCGACCTGCGCTTGCCGCCATGCCCACCACCATCGTTCCCCACATCTACGAGTTGCTCGCGCCGGAGACCATCCGCGTGGGGCTGCCGGGCCGGACGAAAGAGGACGTCCTCGACGCCCTGCTCGGCGTGCTGGCGGCCCACCCGGCGGTCAACGACCCCGAGCAGATGCGCCAGGCCGACTTCGCGCGCGAGCACGTCATGTCCACCGGCGTGGGCAAAGGGCTGGGCCTGCCCCACGCCAAGACGGCGGCGGTCGACGAGACCCTGGCCGCCTTCGCCGTGACGGCCGAGCCGGTAGACTTCGGCGCCATCGACGACGAGCCGGTGCGGCTGGTCTTTCTGCTGGTGGGCACCGAGACGGCCAAGTCGGAACACATCAAAATCCTCAGCCGCCTCTCCCGCCTGCTCAACCGCGAGGCCTTCCGCGCGCGCCTGCTGGCCGCCCGCGACGCCGAGGAGATCCTGGCGTTGTTCGAAGAGGGCGAGTTGCACCTGGTGGATCCCTGAACCCCGGCGGCGCGCCTCGCCGGCAACCCTTGCCCTGCGTGAAGACGACCTTCCAAAATATCAAAGGCACCTTCGACGTGCTGCCCGAAGCCTCCACCTCCGACGGCACGGCCATCCCCGGCACACCCGGCTGGCGCTTCGTCGAGCAGACGATCCACGAGGTCATGGGCCGGTTCAACTTCGAGGAGATCCGCACGCCCATCCTGGAGCCGACCGAACTGATCGCGCGCGGCGTCGGGCAACTGACCGACCTGGTCTCGAAGGAGATGTTTGCCTTTACGCGCGGCGACACGCGCTACGTGCTGCGCCCGGAGGTCACCGCGCCGGTGATGCGGGCCTACTTGCAGCACCGCCTGGACCAGCGCGGCGGCGTGCAGAAACTCTACTACCTCGGCCCCTGCTTCCGCGCCGAACGACCGCAGAAAGGCCGCTACCGACAGTTTCACCAGTTCGGCGCCGAGGTCATCGGCAGCGACGACGCCCGCGCCGACGCCGAGGCCATCGCGCTGATGACGGCCGTCTACGCCGCCTTCGGCATCGAGCAGACGCGCCTGCGCCTCAACACCCTGGGCGACGCAAACAGCCGGCCCCGCTACACCGAGGCCCTGCGCGCCTACCTCGAACCCTTCCGCGCCGACCTCTCGGCCACCAGCCGCCAGCGCCTCGACCGCAACCCCCTGCGCATCCTCGACACCAAGAACGAGCGCGAACGCCGCCTGCTCGACGAGGCGCCCCGCCTGCTCGACTTCATCGACGCGGACAGCCGCGCGCACTACGAAACGGTCAAGGCGCTGCTGGACGACCTGGGCATCGGCTTCGAGGAGGATCCGCTGCTGGTGCGCGGCCTCGACTACTACACGCGCACGGCCTTCGAACTGGAAAGCCCCGCCCTCGGCGCGCAGAGCGCGCTGGCCGGCGGCGGTCGCTACGACCTGCTGGCCGAGGAGGTGGGCAGCCGGCAACGCGTGCCCGCCGTAGGCTTTGCAGCAGGGCTGGAACGGCTCTTCCTGGCCCTGGAAGCGCAGCAGGCGCCGCTGCCGGCCGCGCCCCCGCTCGACGCCTTCCTGGTGGCCCTCGGCGACGAGGCCGCCCGCTGGGCCTTCTATCAGGCGCAACGCCTGCGCGCCGAAGGCCTGCGCGTGGGCCTCGACCTCAAAGGCCGCTCGCTCAAGGCGCAGATGCGCGAAGCCCACCGGCAGAACACCCGCTACACCCTCATCGTAGGCCAGGACGAACTGGCCGCACAGCACGCCCAGGTCAAAGACATGGCCTCCGGCGAGCAGGTCGAAGTCGCCTTCGACGACCTGGCCGAAACCCTCAAAGGACGCGTGCCCTCGACCAGCCAGGTGCCCTCGACGTAAACCCGCATTCGTAAAACGTAAATCGCAAAACGTAAAACGTACGAGTGCCTCGTTGAGCCGTTTCCAAGAGCACCCTTACGTTTCACGTTTTACGCCGTACCTGGTAGGCCGTGCACCCTGCGGTGCCGAACCCTCGGTGCGCTTCGAAATGGAAGAGTGACGACATGTACCCCCGCCTGAGCGACATTTTTAAGGACCTCTTCGGGTTCAGCTTCCCCATCCCGATCTACTCGTTCGGGGCCATGCTGGCGGTGGCCTTTCTGCTGGCGGCCTGGGTCTCCCGCCGGCAGCTCGACCGCATGTACGAGGCCGGACGCATCGGCAGCGTGTGGGTGCCGGCGCCGCAGGAGAAAGGCAAAAAAGGCAAAGCAAAGCGGGGCGGCACGCGCGAGGCCAGCCCGTCGGTCCTCGTCGGCACGCTGACGGTCATCGCCGTGGTGGCGGGCCTGGCCGGCGCCAAGCTCTTCCACATCCTGGAAAACCTCGGCGCCTTCGCCCAGGACCCCCTCGGCATGATCTTCTCGACGGGCGGCCTGACGTTCTTCGGCGGCCTCATCGTGGCGACGCTGGCGCTGGGCTTGTACCTGCGCAAAAAAGGACTCTCGGCGCTGGCCGTCGCCGACGCCGTGGCGCCCGGCCTGATGCTGGCCTACGGCGTCGGACGCATCGGCTGCCACCTGGCCGGCGACGGCGACTGGGGCATCGCCGCCGACCTGGGCGCCCGCCCCGGCTGGCTGCCCACCTGGCTCTGGGCCGAGTCCTACCCCAACGCCATCATCGGAGCACCCGACGTGCCCGTCTATCCGACTTCACTCTACGAATTCGTGATGTGCCTGGCGCTCTTCGGCGTGATGTGGGCCGTGCGCAAACACCCGTTCCTCAACGGCTGGATGTTCTCGCTCTACCTGGTCTTCGCCGGCATCGAGCGGTTCCTGATCGAGAAGATCCGCGTCAACAACAAGTTCGATCTGTTCGGCATGCAGGTGACGCAGGCCGAGGTCATCTCCGTGATCCTGGTTCTGGTGGGCGCCGTGGGCCTGGCGCTGACCTGGCGGCGGTTCGTGCCCGAGGCGCCCAGGCGCAGGCCTGCGCCGGCGGCCTCGCAGGCGGCCTGACGCCCCCGAAAGGTCGCCGCCGCCGGACCGTTACCACCGGGAAAAACGCATGGATCTGAAGGCTTACCTGGCGCAAGCCGTCGCATACGTCGAAGACTGGGAAGCGCAGTGGGGCGCCTTCGACCGGCATCCGTCGCTCGCCGTGGAGGAGGCGCGGTTGCAGGAGGCGTTCGACGCCTACGTGGAGCGGCTCCGGGGTAACTATCCGTTTTTCCACCCGCGCTACGCGGGCCAGATGCTCAAGCCGCCGCACCCCGCCGCCGTCGCAGGCTACCTGGCGGCCCTGCTCATCAACCCCAACAACCACGCGCTCGACGGCGGGCCGCCGACGGCGCAGATGGAAAAAGAGGTGGTGCGCGCGCTGGCGGCGATGTTTCGGTTTCCGGACGACGCGCTGGGTCACCTCACCAGCAGCGGCACCATCGCCAACCTCGAAGCGCTCTGGGTGGCCCGCGAACTGCACCCGGAGAAGGCCGTCGCCTTCAGCGAAGAGGCCCACTACACCCACAGCCGGATGAGCCAGGTACTCGGCCTCCGCACAGTCACGTTGCCGGCGGACGCGCAGGGGCGGCTGCGGCTCGACGCCCTCGAAGAGCACCTGCGGGCAGGCCACCTGGGCACGGTCGTGCTGACGGCGGGCGCCACGGCCCACGGCGCCGTCGATCCGATCGCCGACGCCCTCGCGCTGTGTCGGCGCTATGGCTGTCGCTCACACGTCGATGCGGCCTACGGCGGCTTCTTCGTGCTCCACGCGGGCGACGACGCCGTGCCCGGCCTGCTCTCCGACGCCGTCCGAAGGCACTTCCGCGCTATAGCTCACTGCGACTCGGTCGTCGTCGATCCGCATAAGCACGGCCTGCAACCCTACGGCTGCGGCTGCATCCTCTTCCGCGACCCGTCCGTCGGACACTTCTACCGGCACGACTCGCCCTATACGTACTTCACGTCGGACGCACTGCATCTTGGCGAGATCAGCCTGGAATGCTCGCGGGCGGGCGCCTCTGCCGGGGCTTTATGGCTGACGTTGCAGGTGTTGCCGCTGCGCGCCGACGCCGGCCTCGGGCCTATCCTGGCCGCTTGCCTCCGCGCCGCCCGCGCCTGGTCTGAGCACATCGCCGCCTCCGACGTGCTCCGTCCGTACCTGACGCCCGAACTCGACATCGTCACCTATTTCCCGGTGCCCGAGCCGCCGGCAGCCTCGGTGCTTGATGCGGCCAGCCAGCGCCTCTTCGAACGCGCCATGCACGCCGCCGCCGACCCGGTCTTCCTGAGCGTCCTCCGCGCCGAGAGCGCCTCGTTGCAGGCTGCGCTCCCGGATCTCGTCGCCGACGTACCCCAGGTCCGCCTCCTGCGCAGCGTGCTGATGAAGCCCGAACACGAGGCGTTCGTCGAACCCTTGCACCGGCACCTCGAAGCGCTGGCCCGCGAAACCGCTACGGTTTGATCTCCGATCCGGGCTGACGAGATTACGAGAGGACGAGATGAAGAAAAAACGCAGGGGGGAGGAGGCGTCGCTGGTCGTAGGACGCAACCCGGTGCGGGAAGCGCTCGAAGCGGACGGGGCCGGCATCGAAAAGGTGCTGCTGCTCCAGGGCGGCAGCCGCGCGCTGGAAACCCTCCGCCGGGCGGCCTCGCAGGCGGGCGTGCCGGTGCAGTTCGTGCCCGCCCACCGGCTCGACCGGATGGCGCCGGGGCTGAATCATCAGGGCGTGGTAGCCGTCGCCGCACCGGTGGCCTACCGGGAGGTGGACGAGATGCTCGCCGCCATCGCGCCCGACCTCGACGCCGTGCAGCGCCTCAAACCCATCGTGCTCGTGCTCGACCGCATCGAGGATCCCTACAACTTCGGCGCCATCCTGCGTACGGCGGTGGCGGCGGGCGCCGGGGGCGTCGTCGTGCCGGCGCAGCACAGCGCGCCCCTCAACGCGGCGGCGCTCAAGGCCAGCGCCGGGCTGGCGAGGCGCATCCCCGTGGCCCGCGCCGCCAACCTGGCCGACGTGCTCTTCCAACTCAAAGAGCGCGGCTACTGGGTGGCGGGCGCCGCCGGAGACGGACCGACCTCGGTGTGGGACATGGACTGGGACCGCCCGCTGACCCTCGTCCTGGGCAGCGAAGGCAAAGGGCTGCGACCCCGCATCGCCGCCTCCTGCGACTACCTCGTCTCGATTCCGATGCGCGGGGACGCCGAGTCGCTCAACGTGTCGGTGGCGGCGGGGATTCTGCTCTTCGCTGCAGCGCGCGCGCGCCAGGCGGCCGGCCTGTAGACAGGGGCCATTGCGAGCGGACGGGGCGGGGGAGAGGCGCGGAAGGCAGACACCGGGGCCGTCCCAAACGCGCCTGCGCTGCAGCGTGGGGCGGAGGCGCAGAAAGCGCTTCCGGCAGAAACGAAAAAAAGCCGAAGGCGGCGTCTCAGCGCTTGCCGTTCAGCTTGTAGACGATCTTGCGGATCGTGTCGAATTGCAGATAGGGATAGTCCTCCCGCAGCAACTCAATGGCGTCGTAGGCGGGAATGTTCTCATTCCGCATCTCGCGGAAGCGGCACCGGATCTGGTAGTCGCGCACGCCCTTTTCGTTGAGCAAGTTGTGCGATTCCAGCACCTCGTACACTTCGTCCCCGATGAGACCCGCGAGCGGGTTGAATTCCGTCCCGTTGATCGCTTCCATGGTTTCTACTGAAGGGTTGATGGGCGCGTTGCACGGCGTCTCCTGGCGATGGCCCCGGCAGGATGCAGCCGTCTCAAGGTAGCAAGGCTATCATAGAGTAGGGCAAAAGCCCGAGTGTGCCCACAGAATTGCCCTGAACGGTAAAGGCCCGGTGGCGAGCCGTGGCAATTAAGCATTGAGTTGTTTAAGGCCCCGCCGGGGCCGTCGCTCACCGGAAGGCTTCGCCGGATCGGCGGAGGGCTTGCTCGATGGCGGCCTGCAGCAGCGGCTGCGGCTCTTCGGCCAGGCGCGCTTCGAGGGCGGTCCGCGCACGCGGAGTGCCCACGGCGCCCAGCGCGGCGATGGCGGCCCCCCGCACGCGCAGGTCGTCGTCGCCGACGAGCTCGACGAGGCGGTCGAGCGCCGGGCGTGCCTCGGCGGCCAGCGTCGCCAGGTAGCCGGCGGCGGCGGCGCGCACCTCCGACGGCTGGCCGGCGGCGGTGTAGGGGAGCGCCGGGTCCACGCCCTCCCGCGCGGGCACCTCCAGCAGGG
>JBFGTT010000072.1:0-10120 GCA_041565995.1 Rhodothermales bacterium | reverse complement strand
GCCCACGTCTTCTTCGAAGGACGCCAGGAAGGCGACGCCCAGGACGACGACAACAACGGCCTCGACGAAGTCGATACGGAACTCGTGTCGCTCGACCTGACCGGCGGCGGCGTGACGCTCTCGACGAATCCGCTGCGGGCGTCGGTGGGGCAGATCGAGGAGTTGGTCAACAACAACCCCGGCTGGCTCGACCTCGACCCGTTCCACGACGGCGACGCCGACAGCTTCTTCGACGTCTTCTTCGAGATCCGGGTGGGCGGGCTGGTGCTGCACAACCGGCAGTCGCTCCGGATCGAGTCGAGGATCCGCGAGAAGCCGCCCTTCGAGCGCTACATCCACCTGATTCCGCCCAACCCCATCGAACTCTTCGACGCCAACAACCGCCCCACGGGCATCTTTATCGTCAAGGCGGTGCACAACACCGGCATCGTCGAGGTGGACGTGATGGAGGCGACCACGGCGCTGGTGCAACTCGTCGGAGGCCCGCTCGGCGATCAACCCGTGCCTTTCATCCTCAGAGGCTCCGCCGAGGCGCACGTCTTCTTCGAAGGGCGCGAGGAGGGCGACGCGCAGGACGACGACGGCAACGGCCTCGACGAGGTGGAGACGGAACTGGTCTCGCTCGACCTGACCGACGGCTTCGTGACGCTTTCGACCAACCCGCAACGGGCATCGGTGGGGCAGATCGAAGAGCTGGTCAACAACCATCCGGGCTGGCTCGACCTCGACCCGTTCCACGACGGCGACGCCGACAGCTTCTTCGACGTGTTCTTCGAGATCCGCGTGGGCGAACTGGTGCTACTCAACCGGCAGGCGCTACGCATCCAGACCGTCATCCGGGAGAAGCCTCCGTTCGAGCGGTACATCCACATTATTCCACCCGGCGGTTTCATCGAGCTGTTCGACGCCAACGGCAATCCGACGGGCATCTTCATCGTCAAGGCCGAGCACAACACCGGCTTCGTTGAGGTGGACCGGTTCGACCTGACCACGGCGCTGCTGCAAGTGCAGGGCGGGCCGTTCCCTGCGCCGACGCCCTTCATCCTGCGCGGCCCGGCCGAGGTCAACGTCTTCTTCGAAGGAGGCGAAGGCGCCGCCAACGACGACGACGGCAACGGCCTCGACGAAGTCGGGACGCAGTTGACGCTGCTCGACCTGACCGACGGCCGCGTGCGGCTTACGCTCAATCCCAACCAAGTTTCCCTCGGCGAGATCGAGGAGAAGCGGCAAAACAACGAAGGCTGGCTCGACCTCGATCCGTTCCACGACGGCGACGCCAACAGCTTCTTCGACGTGTTCTTCGAGATCGAAGTGCCCGACGGGCTGGGCGGCACCATCCGCCTGCACAATGGCGACGGGTTCCGCATCGAGGCGATGATCCGCAAGAAACCGCCCATCGAGCGCTACTTCCACATCAAGCCGCCGCAGCCCATCGAACTGCTCGACGAGAACAACCGCCCCACGGGCATCTTCATCGTCAACGCCGAGCACTTCACCGGGCACGCCAAGCGCGAGCGGTTCCGGCGGGAATCCCGAACCGTCATCGACATCACCCGGCCCGACGGCGGCACCGAGCAGGTGCAGCTCAACGGCCCGGTGGTCGTAGACGTGTTCTACGAGGGACCCAACGAAGGGGCCTGCCAGGACGACGATGGCGACGGCCTGGGCGAGATCCAGACCGAAATCCTGAGCATGAGCCTGACGGGCAGCTCGTCGCTCGGCCCGGTCGAGGTGCGCCTGAATCCGAACAAGCGCTCGCCCGGCCAGATCCAGGAGCAGACCAACAACGACCCGAACGTGCTGGACCTGCCGCCGCACGCCCAGGGCAACTTCAACGCCGACAGCTTCTTCGACGTGTTCTTCGAGGTGGAGATCGGGACGGGCAAGACCGCCACGATCCTGCACAACGAGGAGCCGCTGCAGCTCAGCGCCCTCATCCAGAGCGATCCGCCGGAGGACGTGGACTACCGGAGCAGCGAGGGGGTGCCGCTGCTGGACGAGAGCGGGCAGGCGTCGGGCTTTACCCTGGCGTCGATGAACTACACGCCCATCCCGACGTCGGTGGAGGTCATCCAGGTGGACGAACAGATCCCGTCTGCGTACGAGCTGGAGGCCAACTATCCCAACCCGTTCCGCGCGGAGACGGTCATCCCGTTCGGTGTGCCGCGTGCCGAGCACGTGCAGATCGAGGTCTACGACCTGCTGGGCCGCCGCGTGGCGACGCTCCTCGACGAGCTGGTGCCGGCGGGCCGTCACGAGGCCACCTGGCGCGCGACGGCGTTGCCGGCGGGTCTCTACGTGGTCCGGATGACGGCGGGCGCCGTCGTCCTGACACAACGCGCGACGCTGATGCGGTAAACAGGCCGGTGGGAGCGCATCGGTGATTGGCTCCCCGGACACGGCACGGCAGCCCGGCTCTTCCACGCGAAGGGGCCGGGCTGCTGCGTCTGCCGGATCCTGGTCAGTCGCTGCGGGCGATAACCAGGGCAGCACCGCCAAAAAAATCGCCCCAAACGATGCCGTCTGAGGCGATTCTCTTGCGTCGGGGTGGCGGGATTTGAACCCACGACCTCTTCGTCCCGAACGAAGCGCGCTACCGGGCTGCGCCACACCCCGAGGGTCCCTTTGCTGGCAAGGATCCCAATATACGAACAGTTCGAAGTTGTGATCCGACGGCCCCTTCAGCAGGCCAGACTTCAAGTGATATCCATACTTGGCCGCTAGACCACCGCCGCGTACATCTCGTCGATGAGATCCTGGTAGTGCTTTTCGATGGCGCGGCGTTTGAGCTTGAGCGTCGGCGTCATCATGCCGTTTTCGACGGTGAACGGCTCGAGGATCAGGCGGAAGTCGCGGATCTTCTCGTGCGCCGCCGCCGTGCGCGAATAGCTGCGGAAGGCGCCGGCGAAGAGTTGCTGGACGGCCTCCTGCTCGATCAAGTGCGGCAGGTCGTCGTAGTCGAGGTTGTTTTCGCGGGCGTAGGCTTTGAGCGCGTCGACGTCGGGCACGACGAGGGCCGTCAGGTACTCGCGCCCTTCGCCGGCCACCATGATCTGGTCGATCCAGGGGACCGTCGTAAACTGCTCCTCGATGGGGCCGGGGTAGATGTTCTTGCCGCCCTTCGAGACGATCATGTGCTTGATGCGGTCGGTGATGACGAGGTAGCCTTCGTCGAAGCGGCCCACGTCGCCGGTGTGGTACCAGCCGTCGGCGTCGATGGCTTCGCGCGTGGCGGCCTCGTTGTTCCAGTAGCCCTTCATGATGTTCGGCCCCCGCGCCACGATCTCGCCCTCGTCGGTGGTCAACGTCGAGGGGTATGCCTCGCCGGAGAGTTGGCCGAGGATCTGGCCGTCGCTCAGCCGCAGGATGCCCACCGTCACGCCCGGGATGATGTGGCCGACGGTGCCGTAGCGGGGCCGCGCCACCGGGTTGACCGAGAGCACCGGCGCCGTCTCGGTCAGCCCGTAGCCCTCGATGATGGTGATGCCGGCGGCCTGGAAAAACTCGCCGATGGAGCGCGGCAGCGCCGCCCCGCCGGAGACGGCAAACCGCAGGTTGCCGCCCAGTTTCTGGTGCAGCTTCGAGAAGACGAGCCGGTGCGCCAGCGCGTACCGGCCCTTGAGCAGCGGGCCGGGCGCCCGCCCGTTGCTGCGCGTGGCCGCCAGCTGCATCCCCGTATCGACGGACCACTGGAAGATCTTCTGCTTGATCGCCGAGCCTTCTTCGACCGACTTGGCGATGATGTTGTAGACCTTCTCGAACAGGCGCGGCACCGAGATCATCACCGTCGGCGAGACTTCGGGCAGGTTCTTGCTGACGGTGTCGATGCTCTCGGCGTAGGAGATGCGGGCGCCGCAGGCCAGCACGCACGTGTAGCCTCCCGTGCGCTCGAACGAATGGCACAGCGGCAGGAAGGAGAGGTGGTGGTCGTCCGGGCCGAAAGGCACCATCGTGAGGGCGGCCTTGGCGTTGGTGCAGAAGTTCTCGTGCGTGAGCATGACGCCCTTGGGGTGCCCCGTCGTGCCGCTGGTGTAGATCAGCGCGCTCAGATCCTGCGGCGTGATCGTCTCGGCGATGGGCGCCAGCGTGGCGTCGTGCTCGCGCCAGTAGGCCGCCCCCTCGGCCGCCGCCTCGTCCCAGTGGCGCACGTACGGCGGATGGTCCTTGCGCAACTCGCTCATCGTGACGACCTGGGCCAGCTCCGGGCAGCTTTCGAAGACTTCCTCGGCCTTGCGAAGCTGGATGGAGGCCGAGACCACCAGCACCTTCGCCCCGGAATCCCGGAGGATGTAGGCCACCTGCGAGGCCGGCAGCGAGGTGTAGAGCGCCACGTTGACGCCGCCGATGAGCTGCGTAGCCAGGTCGGTGACGGCCCACTCCGGGCGGTTCTCCGAGAGGATGGCCACGCGGTCGCCGAAGCGGACGCCCTGGCGGTGCAGGTAGCCGGCGAAGGCCTGCACCTGCTCGGTCAGGGTCTCCCAGGGGATGTCCACCCAGGCTTTCGTCTGGCGGTCCTTGTAGCGCAGGGCTGCGCGGTGCTGCCCGGCGTAGTGCGCCGCCAGGCGCGTGAAAAGTTGCGGAATGGTTTCGAACTCGACGAGGGCACCCATGGGATCCAGCCGTTCATGCCGTCAGGCGGTGATGCACGAAGAGGAACGGGCGTGCAGCGAAAGCGCTTCGAAGGCGATGTCGGAAATCTACACGCTGGTACGACGAAAGGCAATTCGTTGCGCCGTCTCATATGGCATCCGGTGAAAGCGTTCTTTCATCCTCGATCCTCCCTCCTCGATCTTCCCCCATCCCCTCAGTCCCCGGCGTCGCGGCCGATGACTTCGCGGATCGAGGCGCAGCCGTCCTCTTCGAGCAGGCGCACCAGCCCCTCCTTGATGCGTCGCACCAGGCCCGGCCCCTCGTAGACCAGCCCGGTGTAGAGTTGCACCAGCGAGGCGCCGGCGCGCAGCTTGGCGTAGGCCGCCTCCGCCGAGGCCACCCCGCCCACCCCGACGACGGGCACCGCGCCCCCGGTGCGCCGGTAGAGGTAGCGCACCAGCCGCGTGGCGCGCTCGGCCAGCGGCGCCCCGCTCAGCCCCCCCGGCCCGATGCCCGCCAGCACGGCCTCCGGCGTGGTCAGGTGCTGGCGGTCGGCGGCGGTGTTGGCGGCGACGAAGCCCGCCACCCCGTGCGCCATCGACACGTCCACGATGTCCTCGACCTGGCTGTCGAAGACCACCTTCTCGGTCGGCGGCGGCGAGAGTTTCACCAGCACCGGCACGCGCAGGCCCATCTCGCGGCGTTCGTCGAAGAGGGCGGCCAGGAGCGCGTCGAGGGCGTCGGGTTCTTCGAAGGTTTTGCCGTCGGCGGTGTTGGGGCAGGAGACGTTGAGGGCCACGTAGTCGGCCAGCGGCGCCAGCAGGCGGAAGCTGCGGCGGAAGTCCTCGACGGCGTCCCGGCCCACGATGCCGCCGTCGTGGGTCTTGGCCAGGTTGATGCCCAGCGGCACGCCGCGCCGGCTCCGGGCGATGCGCCGGGCAATCTTTTCGGCGCCCTGGTTGTTGAGGCCCATGCGGTTGATGAGGGCGCGGTCCTGCGGCAGGCGGAAGGCGCGGGGCCGCCGGTTGCCCTGCGAGGCCCGCGCGGTCACCGAGCCGACCTCCACGAAGCCGAAGCCGAGCTTTTCCCAGAAGCGGATCAACCGGGCGTTCTTGTCGAACCCGGCGGCCAGGCCCACGGGGTTGGCAAAGTTCAGCCCCCAGAGCGTCTGCCCCAGCGCGCCGTGCCCGTAGGCAAACATCGACTCGACCGCCGAGAGGCCGGCGGCCTGCGCCAGCCGCGCCGCGCCCAGGCCCAGGTGATGGGCGCGCTCGGCGTCGAGCCGGAAGAGCAAGGGCCGGACGTACTCGTACATGAAAGGGCGGGTGCGTTGCAGGAAATCTACCCTTGAAAGTCAAACGCCGCCCGTTGTTCTCCCAAAACGTCGAACCTTGCCGGGGAATGCAGGGTTGAGGTGGGACGAGCAGGCGATCTGCTTGTCGATTCGTGCTTCAAGCGCCTGCGCCAACCCTGAACCGAAGCGCCATGCCCCTGAGGATCTATCAAATCGACGCCTTCACCGACCGGCCTTTTGCCGGCAACCCGGCGGCGGTGTGCCTGCTGCAGGCTTTTCCCGAAGATGACTGGATGCAGCAGCTCGCCCGCGAGATGAATCTCTCGGAAACCGCCTTCGTGGTCCGCCGCGCCGACGACTTCGACCTGCGCTGGTTCACGCCCAACAACGAGGTCGATCTGTGCGGGCACGCCACGCTGGCCAGCGCCCACCTGCTCTGGGAAATCGGCGCGCTGGCGCCCGAGCGCGCCGCCGTCTTCCATACCCGCAGCGGACGCCTGACGGCCCGCCGGCACGATGGGCGCATCGAGATGGACTTCCCCGCCGAACCCGCCGAGGAGATCGCGCCGCCCGTAGCACTAATGCAGGCCCTCGGCGCGCAGCCCGTCTACGCGGGGCGCAACCGGATGGACTATCTGCTGGCGTTGCCCGCCGAGGCCGACGTGCGCGCCCTGGCGCCCGACATGAGCCGGCTGGCGCAACTCGACACGCGCGGCGTCATCGTCACGGCCGCCGCCGCGACCGACGGCTACGACTTCGTCTCGCGCTTCTTCGCGCCGGCCTTCGGCGTGCCCGAAGACCCCGTCACCGGCTCGGCGCACTGCTGCCTGGGGCCGTTCTGGCAGCAGCGGCTGGGCCGCGACGAACTGGTGGGCTACCAGGCCTCGGCGCGCGGCGGCGTGGTGCACGTCCGCCTCGCCGGCGACCGCGTGCTCCTCGGCGGCCAGGCCGTTACGGTGATGCGCGGCGAACTGACGGTGTAAGGACGAAGCACTCTCCTACACCTCGTCCACACGTCCGCACCCCCATACCTCCACACGTAAATCACCATCCCGGCAGCAGCGAGAAGCCGAAGTGGGCGCCTTTTTCGGGGCGTTGGAAGGGATAGGCGTAGTAGATCTCGAAGACGAGGTAGCCCAGCATGTTGAAGCGCACCGAGGTGCCTACGCTGAAGACCGGCACCCGCTCGATGGTGTCGCGATCGAACTTGAGCAGCTTGAATGGATTGTCGCCTTCGTTCCAGGCCAGGCCGGCGTCGCCGAAGAGCGTCAGCTCGGTGGGCAGGTAGGGGAAGTTGAGCAGGCCGAACTGCTCGGTGCCCAGCAGCGGCAGGCGCACTTCGGCGCTGGCCATGGCCAGGCGCGTGCCGAAGAGGCGGTCGAAGGCGGCGCAGATGCGCGTGCCGTCCGGGCGGGTGATGGTCTGTTCCAGGCCGCACTCCTGCGGCTCGAACGAGTTGAAGTTATAGCCCCGGACGAAGCCCGGATAGTAGGTGTAGCCCAGGTACTCGACGCCGAAGAGGCTGTTGTTGTCGGTCCGGGCGCCGTAGTTGCCGATGTGGAGGCCGCGCAGGGCAAACGTGACGGGCTTGGCGAAGAAGTAGCGGCGGTAGTCGGTCAGCAACGTCACGAAGCTGGCGCTGCCCAGCCTCGGCGAGACCTCGAAGCGGTAGCGCCCGCCCTGCACCGGCGAGGTGAAGCCGAAGTTGGAGAAGTCGCCCACGTAGGCCAGGCCGCCCTGGAAGAAGTAGATGGGGTCGGGCGCGGCCAGGTTGTTTCGGTCGCGCGCCAGGCCGCCGGGGGTAAAGGTGAAGCTGATGACCTCGTAGTCGAAGCCGTAGCGGATGAAGCCGGCGTTGAACTCGACGCGGCGCGTGGTGGTGAAGGGATAGGAGGCGATGGCGAGGGCCTGGTCGATGAAGATGCGCTGGCGCACCTCGTTGACGCGGTAGAAGCCCTCGGGGCTGCTGTCGATGAAGGTGCCGCCGAAGAGCAGCGGGATGTGGCCGGCGGCGGCGCCCCAGTTGAGGCGGTTCTTGCGATTGAGGTAGGACACCTGCGCGCCGATGTCCTTGAAGGTGCCGTTGGCCTGCGCCACGATGCCCAGGTTGTGGTTGCCCAGCATGTCGCTGAAGAAGAAGCCCACGCCGCCGGCCAGGCCGCTGCCGTAGACGCCGCCGACCGAGACACCCAGCGTGGGCGGGGCCACGTAGTCGAGCCGCAGCTTCGAGCTGTAGGCCCTCGGCGTGTGGTCCTCGGCGTCGGGCAGGCCGGTGAGCGGGTCGCTGAGGTAGCTGCCTACGAGGCCCTCGTCGGCGGGCAGGAACGGCGGCAGGATGCCCGCCTTCGCCACGGCCTGCGTCGGCTCCTCGGCGGTCGTCGCCACGGGGGTGCCGGCTACGCTGTCGGCTTCGAGCGCGAAGACGCTGTACTCGTTGTTCGAGAAGACCGAGAACATCATGCGCCCGCTCTGCAAGGCCACCGAGAGGGAGGGCGAGAGGGCCGTGATGCCGCTGACGCCCGTCTGCAAGCGCGTCACGCGGAAGATCTCCTTCGTGTCGAGGACGTAGCGGTAGATGTCGCTGAAGCCGTCCTGGTCCGAGAGGAAGAACAGGCTCCGGCCGTCGGGCGAGAACTGCGGGTTGATGTTTTTGCCGTTGGCGAAGGGCCGCACCACCTCCAGCGCGCCGGTTTCGACGTCGACGAGGGCCAGGCGGGGCTTGCCGTAGGAGAGCGTCTCGAAGTTGGTGCCGTCGGGGCCTCGGTCGGTGACGATGGCGAGGGTTTTGCCGTCGGGGCTCCAGGCGGGCTGGAGGTCGGCGTAGCGGTCGTTGGTGAGTTGGCGCACCGCCCCCGTCTGCATGTTGTAGACGTAGAGGTCGCTGATGCCGCCGTTGATGCCGGAGAAGGCGATGGTGGCGCCGTCGGGGCTCCAGGCCGGGTTGCTCAGCGCCGTGACGCCCTGTACCTTGATGCGCCGTTCGATGCGGCCCGAATCCAGGTTCCAGAGCGAGATTTCGTTGTCGCCCTGGGCAAACGTGATGAAGGCGAACTGTTTGCCGTCGGGCGACCACGACCCGGCCGAGTTGATGAACCGGATGGCGTCGAACTCCGGGTTGCGGTTGGTGGCCCGGAGCTTCTTGATGGTCTTGCCCGTCTCGGCGTCGGCGATGAAGAGGTTGATGTTGAAGAGATCCTGCTCGGAGAGGTAGGCGACGTACTTGCCGTCGGGGCTGAGTGCGGGCGAGATGTTGATGCGTCCGGCGTCGCGGTCTTCGGCCAGCACGAGCCGCCCGGCCTCGGCCAGCGGGGTGCGGCCCTCGGTCAGCGGCAGGTAAGCCTCCTTGACCGCCGCCTGCCATTCCTTCGAGAGCGAGTCGGCGGTGATGCCGAGCGTGTAGACGAAGGCCGAGTCGAGGCCGGTGCGTCCGCCGAGCTTGAAGAGGTTGGCCACGGCCACGTCGCCGTACTTGCCGCCAATGTAGGCCATGTAGGCCTGCCCGTAGCGGTAGGGGAAGTACTTGTAGCTACGCGTGAGCTGGTCGATGGTGGGCAGGTCGTCGCGCAGGGCGGCGTCGCGCAGCCACATGGCCGTGTGCGGGTCGTCGCGCCCGATGGAGAAATACTCGGCCATGCCCTCGACGAGCCACAACGGCAGCAGGTTGAGCATGAAGTTGGTGCTGTCGGCGCGCGCCAGGCCGATGTCGTACTGGAAGGAGTGCACGAGTTCGTGGCCGAGCACGTGGTCGTTCTCGCTGTAGAGGCCCGTCAGCGGCATGATCACGCGCTCCTTGATCGACTCGGTGACGCCGCCGGTGCCCTCGCCGATGAAGCCGCTGATGGCGTTGGTCTGCTGGAAGTCGGCATCGTTGGCGTAGAAGATGATGGGTTTGCGCTCGTGGAACTCGCGCAGGAAGGTGCGCGAATGGCGCCGGTACCAGCGCTCGCCCATGCGGGCAGCGTCCTCAACGGCCTGTTTCTCCTCCGGGTAATAGTAGAACTCGAAGTGCGGCGTGCGGAAGCTGCGGAAGTCGAAATCGTCGTACTGGACCTTGTTGCGTCCGAAATACTGCGCCGCCGCGGGCGCTGCGGCCAGGGGCATCACGACGAAGGCGAGGATCAGGAGGCGAGTGACGTTTCGCATGAGAACAAGGGTTTAGGCGAGCGGCGGCTCCTTCCGGAAGCTACAGGGGCGCAGGACATACTAACGTCTGGCAACCGTCCCTGTTCGGGCGCT
>JBFGTT010000071.1:0-10162 GCA_041565995.1 Rhodothermales bacterium | reverse complement strand
GAGGACGGCACGACCGTCATCGTCGATTACGCGCACACCCCCGACGCCCTCGAAAACGTCCTCAAAACGATCCAGGCCACCAAGCCCGGCCAGACGGCACTCTGGTGCGTCTTCGGCTGCGGCGGCGACCGCGACCGCGCCAAGCGCCCCCGCATGGGTGCCCTCGCCGAACGCCTCGCCGACCACGTCGTCGTCACCGCCGACAATGCGCGCACCGAACCGCTCGGGCAGATCATGCAGGACATCCGCGCGGGCATGCAGCACCCCGACAAGGCCCGCTGGATTGACGACCGGCGCGCCGCCATCGAGGCCGCCGCCCGCCACGCCCGCCCCGGCGACGTGGTGCTCGTGGCCGGCAAAGGGCACGAAGATTATCAGATCGTCGGCACGCAGAAGCTCCCCTTCGACGACCGCGAGGAAGTCCGAAAAGCCTTCTCGGCCCGGGGCCTGATCGTGCCCGCCCGGCGCGCCTGATCCCCACGCCGCAATCCGAAATCCGCAATCCGAAATCCGCAATCGGAAGATGCTCTACTACCTCTTCACCTTCCTGGAGCAGCGCTTCCAGCCGCCGGGCTTTCAGGTATTCCAGTTCATCACGGTGCGGGCGGCGCTGGCGGCCATCACGGCGCTGCTCATCGCGCTGTTTGCGGGCCGCAGCATCATCAACTGGCTCAGCCGTCAGCAGATCGGCGAGCGGGTGCGGGCGGGCGAGAGCGCAGGCGCGGTCAGCCACGCCCACAAAGCCGGCACGCCCACGATGGGCGGCCTCATCATCCTGCTGGCGATTCTGGGCGCCACGCTGCTCTGGGGCGCGCTGGCCGAGGTCTACGTCTGGCTCATCGTGCTGGCGACGGCCTGGATGGGCGCCTTCGGCTTCGCCGACGACTACATCAAGGTGGTCAAGAAAGACAAGCGGGGGCTGGCCCCGCGCATCAAGCTCATCGGGCAGATCAGCCTGGGCCTGATCGTCGGCTGCGTGCTCTACTTCCATCCCGATTTTGCCGCGTTCCGCACGCTCACCTACGTTCCCTTCATCAAGGACGAAGTGATCGACTATTACTTCTTCCGCGACTGGATCGACGGGGTGGACCTGGGCTGGCTCGTCTACATCCCCGTGGTGGTGTTCGTGGTGACGGCGGTCTCCAACGCCGTCAACTTCACCGACGGCCTCGACGGGCTGACGACCGGCGTGACGGCCTTCGTGTCGCTGGGGCTGTTGGCGCTGACCTACATCGCCGGCAACGTTTTGCTGGCCGAGTTCCTCAACGAGATGTACCTGCCCGGCGCGGGCGAGTTGTCGGTTTTCTGCGCGGCGATGGCGGCGGCGTGTTTCGGCTTTCTGTGGTTCAACGGCTACCCGGCCACGGTCTTCATGGGCGATACCGGGTCGCTGGCGCTGGGCGCGGCGGTGGCCGTGGTGATGCTCACGATCCGCAAAGAGTTGCTGCTGCCGGGGCTGGGCTTCATCTACTTCGTCGAGGCGCTCTCGGTGGTCATCCAGACGGGCTATTTCAAGTACACCCGGCGCAAGACGGGCGAGGGCAAGCGGGTCTTCCGCATGGCGCCGCTGCACCACCACTTCGAAGCGCGCGGCACGCACGAGGCCAAGATCGTCACCCGGTTCTGGATCATCACGGCCGTCACGGTCATCGCCACGATGCTGGTGCTGCGCATCCGGTGATACGTCCTTCCAACCCTGCGGCACGCTACCCGCATCGAAGTATGGATCCAGGCGCCGTCCAAGGCAAAAAGGTCACCGTCGTAGGCGGGGCGCGCAGCGGGCTGGCGGTGGCGCGACTGCTGGCCGACGCCGGCGCCCGCGTCTTTCTGAGCGAGAAGGGCGCGGCCACGCAGGGCCTCGAAAAAGCGCTCGACGAGGCCGGCGTCGAATACGAGTTCGACGGTCACACCCGGCGTGCGCTCGAGGCCGACTTCTTCGCCATCAGCCCCGGCGTGCCCTCGACGGTCAACATCGTCGAGCAGGCCGTGCGGAGCGGGCTGAAGGTCTACTCGGAGATCGAAGTGGCCGCGTGGTTCTGCCCGGCGCCCATCGTGGCGATTACCGGCTCGAACGGCAAGACGACCACCACGAGCCTCCTCGGCCACATCTTCCGGCAGAGCGGACGCCAGACGGTCGTGGCCGGCAACATCGGCTTCCCCTTTGCCGATTACGTGCGCGGCCTGACGCCGGAGGCCGTCGTGGTGCTCGAAGTCTCCAGCTTCCAGCTCGATCACATCGACGCCTTCCGGCCCCGCGTGAGCGTCTTGCTCAACATCACCCCCGACCACCTGGATCGCTACAACTACGACTTCAACCAGTACGCACAGAGCAAATTCCGCATCTTCGAAAATCAGCAGGACGACGACGTGCTCGTCTACAATTACGACGACACCCTCGTGCGCGACTACGTGGCCTGGGTGACGACGCAGCGGGCGCTGCGGGCGATGGGCTTCAGCCAGCAGGTAGACCTCGACGAAGGAGGCTTCCTGCGCGGCGACGCCCTCGTGCTTCGCATCAACCAACAGGAGGAAGTCCTCATGCAAGCCGAAAAGCTGGCCCTTCGGGGCCGACACAATCTGTACAACTCGCTGGCGGCGGCGGTGGCGGCGCGCGTGATGGAGGTGCGCAGCGACGTCGTCCGCGAGAGCCTGACGAGCTTCGAGGGCGTCCCACACCGGCTCGAACTCGTCCGAGAACTCGACGGCGTGCGCTACGTCAACGACTCGAAGGCCACCAACGTCAACGCCGTCTGGTACGCCCTGGAGAGCTTCAACGAGCGTCTGGTGCTCATCGCCGGCGGGCGCGACAAGGGCAACGACTACGCCAGCCTCAAGCCGCTCGTGCGGCAGAAAGTCCGGGCCGTGATTGCCATCGGCGAGAGCGCCGAGAAGGTGATGCAGGAGCTGGGCACGGTGGCCGAGCAGCGCGTCGAGGCGCACTCGATGGAGGAGGCCATCCGCTACGCCCGCTTCTACGCCGAGCCGGGCGACATCGTGCTGCTCAGCCCCGCCTGCGCCTCCTTCGACATGTTCGAAAACTACGAGGACCGGGGCGACACCTTCAAACGCCTCGTGATGAGCCTCTAACCTGCACCCCGGCACGAGCAACGCGCGCCAGGCGCGCCGTGATGCACATGAGTAAACAACCAACCTTGCGCCAGCGCCTGGCGGCCTCGCCGGCGGACAAGTACGTTTTGTGGATCGTGCTGGTGATGGCGGCGGTGGGCGTCGTGGCCGTCTACAGCGCCATCTCGTTCCTGGCCGAAACCAAGGCCGACGGCAACACCGAGCGCTTCCTGCTGCGGCACGTGCTGCGCGTGGGGCTGGCCCTGGGCGCCGTGGCCCTCTTCAGCACGCTCGACTACCACCGGGTGGCCCGGTGGGGCAAGTGGGCGCTCATCGGGTCGCTGGTGCTGCTGGTGCTGGTGAAAATCTACGGCGTGGCGCAGGGCGGGGCCATGCGTTCGTTGCGGGTGGGGCCGCTGAGCTTCCAGCCCTCGGACCTGGCTAAGGTGGCGCTGATCCTCTACACGGGCGTGCTGCTGGCGAAGAAGCAGGCCTACATCAAGAGCTTCAGCCGGGCCTTCCTGGCGATCTTCGTCTGGATCTTTGCCTCGGTCGTCCTGATCGGGATGGAGGACCTTTCGACGGCGGCGCTGGTGCTGGTCTCGGTGGTGCTGATGGGCTTCGTGGGCCGCGTGAGCGTGTTGCACCTGGGCGGCTTGACGGCGGCGGGCCTCCTCTGCACCTACCTGCTCCTGCTGGCCTCGCCCAGCCGGGCGGCCCGCATCGAGGCCTACCTGGGCATGAAGCTCTTCCCGAACACCAACACCGAGCAGGTCTTCAGCGACCAGGCCGAGGGCTACCAGGCGCGGCAGGCCCGCATCGCCTTTGCCATGGGCGGGCTGGCCGGCGTAGGGCCGGGCAAGAGCATCCAGCGGGATTTCTTGCCGGCGCCCTACAACGACTTCATCTTCGCCATCATCGCCGAGGAGTACGGCATCGTCGGGGCGCTGGGGCTGCTGGCGTTGTTCGTGGTGCTGCTCTTTCGCGGCTTTTTGCGCATCGCCCGCTACGCGCCCGACCCGCTCGGGCTGTTCCTGGCCGTCGGCTTCACGACGATGGTGGCGCTCTACGGCTTCGTGCACGCCGGCGTGGCCTGCGGGCTGCTGCCGGTGACGGGCCTGCCGATGCCGTTCGTCTCCTACGGCGGCACCTCGCTGATCGCCACGGGCACGATGATCGGCATCCTGCTCAACATCTCGAGACAGGCAAAATAGCACGGCGGACGGGCCGAGGGGGCGCAGAGGCTGCCCTCCCCTCTTCCCTCTTCCTGCTTCCTCCTTCCCTCATGAAAAAGCGCGCTCCACGCATCCTTTTCGCCGGCGGCGGCACCGGGGGGCACGTCTACCCCGCCATCGCCATTGCCGATGCGGTGCGGGCGCTCGAACCCGAAGCGGCGCTGGCGTTTGCCGGCACGCAGGAACGCCTGGAGTGGACGGCGGTGCCGAAGGCCGGCTACGCCATCCATCCCATCACCGTCAGCGGCTTGCAGCGCAGGCTGACGGTGCGCAACCTGAGCTTTCCGTTCAAGCTGATGAAAGGCTTCGCGCAGAGTTGGAACCTGGTGGGCGCCTTCGACGCCGACGTGGCGGTGGGCACCGGCGGCTACGTCTCCGGGCCGGTGTTGCTGGCGGCCAGCCTGCGCGGGCGGCCCATCGTGCTGCAAGAGCAGAACGCCTACGCGGGCGTCACCAACCGCCTGCTGGCCCGCCGCGCCGCGCAGATCCACGTCGCCTTCCCCGAAGCCCGGACGTACTTCCCGGCCTCGACGTGCCAGCTCAGCGGCAACCCGACGCGCGCAGCGCTGCGCCTGGCCGACCGGCAGGCCGCCCGCGCCTTCTTCGACGCGCCCGAAGCGGCGGCGCTGCTGCTGGTCTTCGGCGGCTCGCTCGGCAGCAAGGCGCTCAACGAAGCGATGGAGGCGCACCTGCCGGCGCTGCTGGCCGACCCCGGCGTGTTCGTCGTCTGGCAGACGGGCGAGCGCTACTTCGACGCCCTGCACCGGCGCGTCGAGGCGCACCCGCGCCTGCGCCTGCTGCAATACATCGACCGGATGGACCTGGCTTACGCCGCCGCCGACCTGGCGCTCTGCCGCGCCGGCGCCATCACGTGCAGCGAGTTGATGGTGACGGGCACGCCGGCCATCCTGGTGCCCTCGCCCAACGTGGCCGAGGATCATCAAACAAAAAACGCGCAGAGCATGGCAAAGGCCGGCGCGGCGGTGCTGATCCCGGAGCCGAACCTGCGCGCGGCCTTGATCGAGGAAGCCCCAACGCTGCTCAGGGACCGCGACCGCCGCGCGCGGATGGCTGCCGCCACGCGCGAGATGGCCCGCCCCGACGCCGCCCACGACATCGCCCGTAGCGTGCTGGCCCTGGCCGGCTGGCACAACGCGCACGACGACTGACGCACGACCATGACCGTAGAAGAAAGACGTCGGCAGCCCACTTTCGGGCGCATCCGCCGCGTCCACATGGTGGGCATCGGCGGCATCGGCATGAGTTCGATTGCCGAGGTGCTGCTCGACCGGGGCTACCGCGTCACCGGGTCCGATCTGAAAAAGAGCGACGTGACGGAACGCCTGGAAGCGCTCGGCGCGGTCGTCTACGAAGGGCACGCCGCCGGGCAGGTGGGCGACGCCGACGTCGTCGTCTACTCCTCGGCGGTGCGGCCGCAGCAGAACCCGGAGACGATGGAGGCCGAGAGCCGGCACATCCCGCTGATCCCCCGCTCGGTGATGCTGGGCGAGTTGATGCGGATGAAGTTCGGCATCGGCATCGCCGGCACGCACGGCAAGACGACCACGACCTCGATGACGGGCCTGGTCGTCTCCGAAGGCGGCTTCGACCCGACCATCATCGTCGGCGGCAAAGTGACCGTCTTCGGCTCGAACGCCGTCTCCGGCGAGGGCGACATCATCATCATCGAGGCCGACGAATACGACCGGACGTTCCTGCGCCTGACGCCCTCGCTGGCCGTCATCACCAGCATCGAAGAAGATCACCTGGACATCTACAAGGACCTCGAGGACATCAAGGCCGCCTTCGTGCAATTTGCCAACGCCGTGCCCTTTTTCGGCGCCGCCATCGTCTGCCTCGACGACCCGGCGGTGCAGGAGATCGTAGACGACATCAAGCGGCGCCTGGTGACCTACGGCACGGCGCGGCAGGCACACATCCGCGCCGAGAACGTCGAGCAGGAGGGCCTCCTGACGCGCTTCAAGGTGCTGCGCGAGGATGCGCCGCTGGGCACCGTCGCGTTGCACGCGCCGGGGCTGCACAACGTCCGCAACGCGCTGGCCGCCGTGGCCGTCGGCCTCGAACTCGACATCGACTTCGAGAAGATCCGCGCCGGGCTGGCTCGCTTTACGGGCGTGCAGCGGCGCTTCCAGAAAGTCGGCGAGGCCGGCGGCGTGCTCCTCATCGACGACTACGCGCACCATCCGACCGAGATCGTCGCCACGTTGCAGGCCGCCAGCGCGGGCTTCCCGGACCGGCGCATCGTGGCCGTCTTCCAGCCTCACCTCTACTCCCGCACGCGCGACTTCCTCGACGGCTTCGCCCGCGCCTTTTTCAACGCCGACGTGCTGGTCGTCACCGACGTCTACGGCGCGCGCGAGGAACCCCTGGAGAACGTCAACGGACAACTCCTGGCCGACCTCGCCGCCCGCCGGGGCCACCGCGACGTGCACTACGTGGGCGACAAGGAGGCGCTGCCGGAGGCGCTGCTGAGCCTGGCCGAGCCGGGCGATGTCGTCGTCACGCTTGGCGCCGGCGACGTATGGCGCTACGGACACCGCTTTCTGGAAAAGCTGAAAGAGAGGGCATAGCGAAGGCCCCCCTGAACATGGCGAAAAAACGCAACATGAAACGCTTCTGGCGCGGGTTGCTGGCCCTGGGCGCGGTCTTCGCGCTGGGCGCGCTGGGACTGCTGGGCTGGCAGTGGCTCTCGGCGCTGCGCGTCGAGCGCATCGACGTGTCGGGGGCGCGGCACGCGCCGGAGCGCGCGCTGCTAGAGCTGGCGCGGGTCGATACCGGGCAGGTGATGCTCGACGTCGATCCCGCACTCGTGGCCGACCGCGTGCGGCGCCATCCGTGGGTGGCGGCGGCGCGGGCGACGCGGCTGCCCACCGGCACGCTCGCCATCCGCGTGCAGGAGCGCGTGCCCGTCCTCCTCGTGCTCGACGCCGAGGGACGCCCCGCGCACTACCTGGACCACGACGGCTTCGCGATGCCGCTGACGCCGGACGCCGCCTACGACGTGCCGCTGCTGCGCGGCTTCGGCGAAGCCTACCATCCCGTCCGGCGCGTGCAGGACCCCGCCGTGCGCGACCTGCTGGTGGCGCTGGCCGAGGCCGACGACGACACCGACGCGCTCGCCTCCGAACTCGAACGCGAACCCTCGGGCGAGATCGTGCTGCACACTACGCCGGCGGGCGCGCGCGGCTCGATCCTCGTGCGGCTCGGACGCGACGACATGGGCCGCAAGCTGGCGCGGCTGCGCGCCTTCTGGCAACAGGCCGTGCTCACGCAGCCGGAGAAAGCCTTCACCTCAATCGATCTTCGTTTTGACAGCCAGGTCGTTACACAAGAAGACGTCCGTGGTCAATAGTCTGTCGTCCGTTGTCGGCAAATGGGCGGACGACAACCGACGACAAACGACGGACCACGCACGACAAAAAACGGACAAACCCTTATGAACGAGCGTATTGTAGTAGGCATGGACATCGGCACCACGAAGGTGTGTGCCGTCGTCGCCGCTGCCGACGACCTCGACCGCATCAACATCCTGGGCGTCGGCGTGGCCGAGTCCGAGGGCCTCAACCGGGGCGTGGTCGTCAACATCGACAAGACCGTCGCGGCGGTGCAGGAGGCCGTGCACGAGGCCGAGCGCGCCGCCGGCGTCCGCGTCCAGAGCGTGGTGGCCGGCATCGCCGGAGACCACGTGCAGAGCTTCCAGAGCCGGGGCGTGGTCACCATCGCCAACCGCGAGAGCGAGATCACGCAGCGCGACGTGCAGCGCCTCATCGAAGACACCACGCACGTGGCCATGCCCGCCGACCGCGAGATCCTGCACGTCATCCCGCAGGAGTTCATCGTCGACGGGCAGGACGGCGTGGCCGACCCGGTCGGCATGAACGGCGTGCGCCTGGAGGCCAACGTCCACATCATCACCGGGCTGGTCTCGGCGGCCAAGAACATCTACCGCTGCATCGAGAAGGCGGGCTACCACGTGGCCGACATCGTCCTGGAGCCGCTGGCCTCGTCCTTCTCGGTGCTGCATCCGGACGAGAAAGAGGTGGGCGTGGCCCTGATCGACATCGGCGGCGGCACCACCGACATCGCCGTCTTCGAGGACGGCACGATCCGTCATACGGCGGTCATCGCCGTGGCCGGCAACAAGGTCACCGACGACATACGCAAGGGTCTCGGGGTGATGCGCGACCAGGCCGAGACGCTCAAGTGCCGCTTCGGCATGGCGCTCGTCGATCTGATTGAGGCCGACGACGAGATCCGCATTCCGGGCATCGGCGGGCGGCCCGAGAAGGGCATCAGCCGCTCGACGCTGGCGCAGATCATCCAGCCGCGCATGGAGGAGATCCTGGAGATCGCCGGCATCGAGATCAAGCGCAGCGGCTACGCGCGGCACCTGGCCGCCGGGGCGGTGCTCACCGGCGGCGGCTCGCTCATCGACGGGACCGCCGCGCTGGGGGCCGAGGTGCTGGGGTTGGAGGCCCGCGTAGGCCTGCCAACGGGCCTGGCCGGCGGCCTCGTCGAGGAGGTCAGCGATCCCAAGTTCGCCACCGCCGTCGGGCTGGTGCTCTACGGCCTGCAACCCGACGTGCTCGGCGCCACGCCCTACTTCAGCGACGTGGGAGACCGGGCGCCGCTGGCCGGCGCTTCGACGCGGGGCGAGTCGCTCGTCTCGCGCATTGCCAGCCGCATGAAAGGCTGGTTCGACGAGCTGTAGACCGAGCCGGGCACCCCAAAGCATCCTGCACAAAGCACGATCATCCCATCCACAACCATCCACCGTATCTCCGGACTGCTCAATCCGGGGGGCAGCACACCACGAACCACAACGGAGGGACCCATGGACCACACAATCAGCGCTCGCTTTGCGTTTGACGACGCAGCCTGTGAGGAAGCCAAGATTTGCGTCGTTGGCGTCGGCGGGGGCGGCGGCAATGCCATCAACAACATGATCAATCAGGGCATTCAAAGCGTCGAGTTCATCGCCGTCAACACCGATGCCCAGGCCCTGGGCGCCAACCTGGCCCCGCGCAAGATCCAGGCCGGCTACAATTTGACGAAGGGGCTGGGCGCGGGCGCGCGGCCCGGCATCGGCGCCGAAGCCGTCGAGGAGAGTCGCGAGGAACTCGAGGCGGCCCTGCGCGGCTTCGACATGATCTTCATCACCGCCGGCATGGGCGGCGGCACCGGCACCGGCGGCGCGCCCGTGGTGGCGGCGCTGGCGCGCAACCTGGGCATCCTGACCGTCGCCATCGTCACGCGGCCTTTCGAGTGCGAGGGCAAGCGTCGCGCCAACACCGCCCTCGAAGGCATCGACCTCTTGCGCGAGCACGTCGATACGCTCATCGTCATCCCCAACGAACGCCTGCTCGAGGGCGCCGACATGGTCTTCATCACCGCCGGCCTCGGCGGCGGCACGGGGACGGGGGCGGCGCCCGTGGTCGCATCGCTCGCGAAGGATCTCGGCATCCTGACCGTCGCCGTCGTCACGCGGCCCTTTCACTTCGAGGGGCGCCGGCGGATGCAGCAGGCGGAGCTCGGCCTCGAGGCCCTGCGCGGTGTGGTGGACACGCTCATCACGATTCCGAACCAGCGCCTGCTCTCGGTCGTCGACCGCGGCACCCCGCTCGTCGATGCATTCCGCGTCGCCGACTCGGTGCTCCAGCAGGCGGTGCAGGGGATCTCGGACCTCATCCTCGTGCCCGGTCTCATCAACCTCGACTTCGCCGACGTGCGCACGATCATGGCCGGGATGGGCATGGCCATGATGGGTACCGGGGTCGGCCACGGCGACCACCGGGCGCTCGACGCGGCGCAGAAGGCGATCGCGAGCCCGCTCCTCGACG
>JBFGTT010000070.1:0-10178 GCA_041565995.1 Rhodothermales bacterium | reverse complement strand
GCGTGCCAGGCCAGCATACTTTCTTCGAAGGCCAGGCTCCACCGCCGGCACAGGTGTTCGAGGAAGGGACGCGGCTGCGCCCGAAAGGCCTGCGCCGGGAGGACCACGTAGGCGATCTCCTCGCGCCGGCACGCTGCGATCTGGTGCTCCAGCGCGCTCCAGCCCGTGTAGGCCAGCGGAAAGACGGCTTCCGGCACCAGGTCGTCGAGATCGCGGTAGTCCCCGCCGTTGAGGGCGCGGGCGATGCGGGCGCGGTGCGGCTCTGGGGTCTCGGGCAGGCGGGCGAGGTCGCGCAGGACCATCCGGAGGCGGGAGGCAACCGTCCGGCGGGGGTCGCGGATCAGGAAGACGAGCGGCGGGCGGGCGTGGCGCAGGAAGCAGCGGCACACGGCGCCCTTGCCGAGCTGGAAGGTCATCTCCTTGATGAGCGCGCCGCGCCGCGCGCCGCCGTCCTGGAGCCGCTCGACGATGGACGCCGGCGGGGCGCCCTGGTGCCGGTAGCGGTCGCACGGCTCGTGGAGGTACGGCCCGATGCGGGTGTGGTGCAGCAGGGCGCGGGCGAGCGCCGTCGAGCTGCTCCGGGGCGGCGCCAGGATCAGGTAGGGCGCGGTGTCGGCCAGGCGTTGTTCGAGCGTGCGCAGCGCGTCAGTCATGGATCGGCTCCCCGTAGAGGTCCAGCGCGACGCCCAGGCCCAGCCGGGTGGCCCGGCGGTAGACGCCCCACGCCGTGGCGAGGTCGTAGACCGGCAGGCCCATCGGGCAGAAGAGGATGATCTCGTCGTCGCGTTCGCGGCCCGGCGCCTCCCCGGCGATGAGCGCGGGCAGTTCGGCGTGGAGGTCGCTGCGGGTCAGGCGTCCGGCCTGCGTCATGCGGTGGATGATGGTGTTGCTGCGGTTGACCTGCTCCCATTCGTCGACGACGAGCTTGTCGGCGCGCTCGACGACGCTGAAGGTGGGGTCGCGTAGCGAGACGTTGAGGAACAGGCAGCCCGGCGCCAGCGCGTCGGCGTCGAGGTAGCCCTCCGAGGCCGTCGTCGCCGTGACGACCAGGTCGGCGCCGTCGAGGGCGGCTTCGGGGGTGCCGGCGACGGCGCAGGCGCCCCGGCCTTCGCGTTCCAGGGCCGTCTTCAACGCCTGCGCCCTGGCCGGCAGCTGGTCGTAGAGCCGGACGTGCGCGAGCGAGGGGTAGGCGCGGAGCAGGCTGCGCGTGATCAGGCTGCCGATCATGCCGGTGCCGAGGCAGGCCAGCGTGCGGGGGGCGGCGCGCGCCAGGTACTTCGCCGCGATCAGGGCCACCGCCGCCGTCCGCGTGGCGCTGATCAAGGCGCCCTCCATCACCACGAGCGGGTGGCCCGTCTCCAGGTCGTTGAGGATGATGAGCGCCGAGGCCCGCTCGATGCCGCGCCGGACGGGGTTTTCGGGGGCGCTGGCAATCCACTTCAAGCCCCACGTCTGGAAGTCCGCACCCAGGTAGGCCGGCATGGCGATGATGCGCCGGGCCTGGGTGTCGTGGGGGATCTTCAGGTAGGGTTTCAAGGGCTGGCAGGAATCTCCCGCCGCGTGCGCCAGCAGCGCCGATTCGATCAGCGGGACGGCGGCTTCGGGGTCGTCCCCGCCGGCCCGGCGCACGTCTTCCCTGGACAACCAGAGCAGGCTCATAGAACGGATACGCGCTTACGTGAGGAGATGAGGATGACGATGCGGCGGGCGCGGCGTTGCGGCGGGCTTGCGCCGTTTGCGCACCGGCAGGCCGCCCGGACCGTCCACCCGCCGTGCCTGCGCGCACCAGGCCTGCGCCGCCTGCCAGACCGCCTCCGGGCTGCTATCGGTGTGGAAGCCGTGCGCCCTCATCCAGTCGTCGCCGGGATGCTCGAAGAGGTAGCGTTCGAAGCGATCCGGCAGGATGGTCGCCACGCGCGCGCCGGCGGGCAGCTCCCGGCTTACGGTCAAGGCCGCGAAGACCGCGCAGCCCGCCGAGCCGCCGGCGAGGATGCCCTCGTGGCGGGCCAGCGCGCGCGCCGTCATGAACGCGTTCTGGTCGCCCACCAGGCGTACCTCGTCGATGTCCTGCAAGTCCAGGTTGTCCAACTCTTCGGCGCGCAGCCCGGACCCCAGGCCCTTCTGCTTCCAGGGATAGACCTGCTCGTCGAAGATCTGCGAGCCGACGGCGTCGGTGGCGACGACTCTCACCGAGGGCAGGTGCTGCTTCACGCGGCGCGCGCAGCCCGAGATGGTGCCGCCCGTCCCGGTGGCCACCACCAGCACGTCGAGCCGGCCCTGCACGTCCTCGACGATTTCGGCGCCGGTGCCGTCGTAGTGGGCGCGGATGCTGGCCCTGTTGCGGTATTGGTCGGGGCACCAGGCGCCGGGGGTACGCTGCACCAGGCGGTCGCGCAGGGCCAGGCGGCTGCGCAGGTAGCTGCCGGTGGCGTCGGCCTCGGTGGCGTAGCGCAGTTCGGCACCCAGCGCCAGCAGCGTACGCTTGACGACCTCGGTCAGCTTGGGATCGACGACGCAGAGGACACGGTAGCCTCGCACGGCGCCGGCCATGGCCATGGCGACGGCAAAGTTGCCGGAACTCGAGTCGATGATGGTCGCGCCGGGCTGCAGAGTCCCCTCGCGCTCGGCTTCCTCGACCATGCGCACCAGCGGCCGATCCTTGGTGCTGCCGCCGGGGTTGAGGTAGTCGAGTTTGGCGAGGATTTCTACGTCGGGTCGTTCGGCCAGCCGTTGCAGGCGCACCATCGGCGTGCGGCCTACCACGTCGAGCACCGTCGGGAAGATTGTCGGCATCGTTCTGTGGAATGAGAAGGGACCAGCGCGCTGCCCAGTTATGCGGAAGGATGGCAGCACAAAACAGGAGGGGGCTTAATCTTTAGTTAAAAAATCGCTAAATTGCAAACGCAAGCTACAGATTTACTTAAAGCAAGGAGGCGTCATGAACAAACGAACCTGGCTCGCGGTGCTGCTCGTGTTGCTGATGGCTCCGTCCCTGGCCGCTGCGCAAGGGGCCGACAAAGAAGCCCCTTCGTGGGAGGAAATGGCGTTGCAGCGCCACAACGAAATCCGCCAGGGCGTCGGCGCGGCGGCGCTGGCGTGGTCGGCGGATCTGGCGGCCTTCGCCCAGGTGTGGGCCGACGAACTGGCCAAAAAGGGCTGCGTCATGGAGCATCGTCCGCCGGAAGGCGCCTTTGCCCAGCGCTACGGAGAAAACATTTACTGGGGCAGCGCCCGGATCTACGCGTCGGGGCGCAGAGAGGTCGATCCGATGGAGCCGGCGACGGTCGTCGATGCCTGGGCTGGCGAAGTGCAGTGGTACGACTACGACACGAACGCCTGCGCGCCGCCGCAGGGGCAGTCGTGCGGCCACTACACGCAGGTCGTCTGGGCCCAATCGACCGCCGTCGGCTGCGCCCGCTCCATCTGCGAGGACAAGGGACAGATCTGGGTATGCAACTACGACCCGCCGGGGAATATGATGGACGAGAAGCCGTACTGAGGATGACGACGCCCTCGAAAAATCCCTCGCTCCTCACCCTGCTGCTTCTGGCGCTGGCGGCGGCTTCCCTCGGCGCGCCGGCGCGCGTCGTGGCCGGGAGCGCGGGGCCGCCGGTCTTCCAGGTAGCCCCGGTCCAGAGCGTCATCGTGGGACGGGTGTGGGTCGATGCCAACGCCGACCGCGTTTTCGACCGGGGCGAGCGCCCCCTGCCCGGCGTGCTGGTGCTGCTGTCGCAGGGCGGCGAGGTGTTCAATGAGGCGGTGACGGACGAGCAGGGCGCCTACCGGTTCGACGAGCTGGAGCCGGGCACCTACGAGGTGGCGGTGGACGACGCCACGCTGCCGCCCGAATACCGGGACGGCCCGCCCCTGTCGAACACCGTCAACCTGCCCGGCGACGTGGAGTTCACGCAGAACTTCCGGATTGAAGAGGTAGGCGCAGGAGGCCCCGGCGTGACCCCGCCGGGCGTGCCCTCCGTTCGCCTCGACGCGAATCCGGACGCGCTCACCGAGGGCGGCTCCGTCACGTTCACCGTCACCGTCGAGCCGCCGGTCGAAGGCGTCGAATACTTCTACTTTTTCGGCGACGGGGGTGAGGACCGCTCGCCGCGCCCGCAGGCGCGGTACGTCTACGAGCGCTCCGGCATCTTCCAGGCGTACGTGCAACTTGCGCAGAACGGCGATCCCTTCGCCGAAAGCCCGCAGATCCGGATTGCCGTAGCGCCTGACGAGGAGGGCGGTGTGCCGCCGCCGGTCGAGGTTGCCATCCGCGCCGAGCCGCAACGCGCCGAAGCCGGCGAGCCGGTCGTCTTCACCGTCACCGTCGAGCCGCCGGTCGAAGCCGTCGAATACCGCTTCCACTTCGGCGACGCCGAGCCGACCGCCTGGTCCGGCGAGGCCACGGCGATGCACGCCTACGCCGAAGCGGGCGCCTACGACGCCTTCGTGGAGGTGCGGGGCGTCCCGAACGCGCCGCAGCAGGTGGCCTCGGCCCCCGTGCTGGTCGACGTTGTCGCGCCGGCCGTGTCGGGCGGAGGGGTGCCGCTGTGGCTGATTCTCGTGGGCGTGCTGCTGCTGCTCCTGGTGGGGGGCTACGTGCTCACGAAGCGCGGCAAGTCCGTCCCGCCCGCCGCCAAGATGGCCGTGGAGCCTGAGCCGGACACGACGCCGGAGGTCGCCACCGACCGTCCGCCGGCCCTCGACGTGGAGGTACGTCTGCGCCCCGTGCGGGACGTCGGCAGCCACCGCGCCGACGGATCCCTGACCATCGAGCGAGAAATACGCCATGCCGAATAACCAGAACAGCCTGCGCCAGGTCTTCAGCGGCGGTGAGGTCGATGCCTTCAAGCAGCGGTTGGCCGAGGTCCTGACGAGCGACGAGTACAGCGAACTCCGCGAAGAAGTCGGCAGCCGGTTGCGCGCGATGCCGTGGGCCGGCGCCGTCAACAAGATCGTAGAACAGGCCGACGCCCTGCTCGACACGCCCGTCTCGCAGGGCCTCCTCGCCGTCTATGCCAAGGCCAACGTCCTCAACCGGTATCTGAACCGGGAGGAGTACGACCCGGAGGAGGTCGTGCTGGCCGAGCTGGCCCAGCACACCCTCACCTCCACGCACGAGCCGCATCTCGACGTGGTCATCAACGGGCAATCCGTCGCCCGGCTCAAGCTCGACGTGGAACTGAAGCTCGCGTTGAAGGGGCTGATTCTCAAGATTCAGGACGCCCGGATCAAGGAGATCACGCCGGGCACGTGCCAGGGATCGGGCCGGATCTCTTTCTACGGGAAGGTGCTGCTGCAGAAGGAAAGCGAGGAGGTGAGCCTGGGCACGTTCGACCTGGGCGAGGGCGTCCCGATTGCGCCCTGAGAATCTGCCTGATAGCGCCGTTGCAAGGCCTCCTCGTGCACGGCAGCTTCTGGACGCGTCGCCTTCGGAAGGCGGGCAGCGGAGGGCGATGTGCAGTCCTCGCTCTCCGCCCGCAGCTCGCCAGGGTGGCAACGCTTCGCGAGGCAAAATCTCGTCGGGAAGGCACATCAGACCGACGGACTAGGCCCCCGGCTCGTCGTCGTAGAGCCAGAAGTACCACACCACCCAGGCCATCGCCAGGAGGCCGGCGGCGGTTACGATCCAGGCGGCCAGGTCCATCTCATCGAACGGTTTGGACTTGCAGGTCCAGCGAGCGCAGGCGCAGGCTGTTGGTGACGACCGAGACGCTGGAGAGCGCCATGGCCGCCGAGGCGATGATGGGGCTGAGCAAGATCCCGAAGAACGGGTAGAGCACCCCCGCCGCAATCGGGATGCCGACGACGTTGTAGACGAAGGCGAAGAACAGGTTTTGCTTGATCGTCCGCAGCGTGCGGCGGGAGAGGCGAAACGCCTCGGCCACGGCGCCGAGGTCGTCGCGCATGAGCGTCACGTCGCTGGCCTCGATGGCGACGTCGGTGCCGGTGCCGATGGCCACGCCCACGTCGGCCTGCGCCAGCGCCGGCGCGTCGTTGATGCCGTCGCCCACCATGGCCACGACGCGGCCCTGTTGCTGGAAGCGGCGTACGGCCTCGGCCTTGTCGCCCGGCAGCACGCCTGCCTCGACGTGGTCGATGCCGACCGCGCGGGCCACGGCGCGGGCGGTGGCTTCGGCGTCGCCGGTGACCATCGCCACCTCGATGCCGAGCGCGTGCAGGGCTTCGACGGCGCCCTGCGAGGTCGGGCGCACGGCGTCGGCTACGGCCAGCGCCCCGGCGGGCGCCCCGTCGACGGCCACGAGCACGGCGGTCTTGCCTTCGGCGGCCAGCGGCGTCGTGACGGACTGCCACGCGGCAGGCGGCAGCGCGCGCTCGCGCAGAAACGCCGCGTTGCCGATGAGCACGTCGCGCCCGGCCACGCGCGCCTCGATGCCCAGGCCCGTCCGCGACGTGAAGGCCTCGACCGGGGCCAGCCGCACGCCCCGCGCCCCGGCAGCCGCCACGACGGCCTCGCCGACGGGGTGCTCCGAGCGCGCCTCGGCGGAGGCGGCCAGCGCCAGCAGTTCGTCCTCGGTCCAGCCGTCGAGCGGGAGCACGTCGGTCAGGCGGGGCGTGCCTTCGGTGAGCGTGCCCGTCTTGTCGAGCACCACCAGGTCGATCTCGCGGATGCGCTCGACGGCGTCGCCGCCCTTGATGAGGATGCCGCGCGTGGCGGCCCGGCCGGTGGCGACCATGATGGCCGTGGGTGTGGCCAGGCCCAGGGCGCACGGGCAGGCGATGATGAGCACCGAGACGAACGTCAGGAGCGCGTGCGTCAGGCGGGGCGCCGGGCCGACGTCGAACCAGACGACGAACGTCGCGATCGCAATCAGCAACACCGCCGGGACGAAGAAGCCGGCCACGCGGTCGGCCAGGCGCTGGATAGGCGCCTTGCGGCCCTGCGCCTGGCGCACCAGGCGGACGATCTGCTGCAGCGTCGTGTCCGCCCCGACGCGCGTGACGCGGACGACGAACGAGCCGGTGCGGTTGATCGTCCCGCCTACGACGGCGTCGTGCTCGTGCTTGTCGACCGGCAGCGGCTCGCCGGTGATCATGCTCTCGTCCACCGCCGAAGCGCCTTCGACGACGAGGCCGTCGACCGGGATCTTCTCGCCGGGCCGCACGACGACGCGGTCGCCCACGCGCACGGCTTCGAGGGGGATCTCTACGGTCTGCCCGTCGCGCTCGACGCGGGCCGTGCGGGCCTGCAAGCCCAGCAGTTTCTCGATGGCGGCGCTCGTCTGCCCCGTCGCCCGCGCTTCCAGGAGGCGGCCCATCAGGATGAGCGTGACGATGACGGCGGCGGCCTCGAAGTACACGTCCGGCATGCGCCCGATGGCGGCGAACCAGTGCGGGAAGACGGTCGCCACGACGCTGTAGCCGTAGGCCGAGCCGACGCCGAGCGCCACGAGGGTGTTCATGTCGGCGGCGTGATGCCGGAAGGCCCGCCAGGCGCCCGCGAAGAACGTCCCGCCCGCCCAGGCGACCACCGGCGTCGTCAAGGCCAGCAGCACCCAGCGGATGCCGGGAAAGTCGAGCGCGCCGTGGGCCATCGAGAGCACCAGCACGGGCAGGCTCAGCAGCGCCGCCGCGACGAAGCGCCGCCGGAGGGCGCCGTAGCGCGCCGCGCGTTCTGCGTGCAGCGCCGCCCGGCCCGTCTCCGCCGCCTCCGCGTCGGGTGCCTCGACGTAGCCGGCCTCGGCCAGCCTTTGCGCCAGCGCCGCCGGGTCGGCCACGCCGGGGACGTAGGTGAGCTGCACCGCCGGCGCCTCGGCCTCGTCGATCCGCAGGCCCACGACGCCGTTGGTGCGGGCGAAGAGGGCCGCGAGGTCCTGCCGGGCCGGGACGGGCACGCCCGCCTTGAGCGGCAGCGTGAGCGTCTCGGTGCGCACCGCGTAGCCCGTCTGCTCGACGCTGCGGACGAGCGCGTCGAGGCCGGCAGCAGCCGGGTCGAACGTGACGGCGGCCTCGCCCGTGGCATAGTTGACGCTGGCCTGGCGCACGCCCGGCACCTTGGCCAGTTGACGCTCGATGCGGACGGCGCAGGCGGCGCACTCCATGCCTTCGACCGGCAGCATCACCCGGTCCGCCTCGGCGCGGCGCGCGGCGTCTGTATCGTGCAGGATATCGGCTTGCATGATCCGGCGTGTGAACCGTAAAACGTAAGGATGCTGGTAGAAACGCTGAGCGAGGCAGCCTTACGTTTTACGCAATACGTTTCTCGTTTTTCGGCAGCTACAGTCGAGGCAGCCGTGCGCGGCGCAGGTGCGGCAGGTTTCTTCGAGCCGTTGCCGCAGTTGCCGGCGGGCGCGATGGCGGCGCACCTTCAGGTTGGCCCGCGTGATGCCCAGGCGGTCGGCGACGGCCTGCGGGTCTTCGTCGCCCAGCTCCAGCGCTTCGATCACGGCGGCGTATTCGGGTTTGAGCGTCGGCAGCAGCGTTTCGAAGCAGCGGCAGAGCACGGCGTGGTCTTCGGGCGCCGTCGTCGTGGCGGTCTCCCGCGCCAGGGCGGGCCGGTAGGTGGCTTCAACCCGTCGGCGGCGGTGGAGGTCCGCCAGGGCGTTGTCGAGGATCCGGTAGAACCAGGGGAGGGCCTTTTCGTGGTCGCGGAGGCTGGGGGCGGCTTCGAGGGCTTTGAGCAGGCTTTGTTGCACGAGGTCGGCGGCCAGGTCGGCGTCGCCGGTTTTCTTGCGGGCGTAGCCGAGCAGCACGTCGAGGTTGTCGAGAAGGATGGTTTCGAGGGGTGTCAAGTGTTCGCGTGTTTGGGTGTTCGCGTGTTTGGGTGTTCAAGGTCTCAACCCGAACCCTTCAGCACCCTGAAGACGCGCGAGGCGGCGGGCGGTTACACCGCCGGGGCTTATCGCGGAGCGCCGGCCCGTCGATAGAACGAAAGGGGCGTGTGTGCGTAGGCATACGGTGGTACCGCGCATCCGAGCATTCCAAGACCGTTTCTTTATGAGATCTTCAGCCGACAGGGACGATGCCTGGTGGGAGCGATTCCAAAATCTGCTCGACGAGCAGACGGATTGGCCCGCCGAGTACCTCTTCAAATTCATCGCCCCGCAGTCGGAACTGGCCGAGTTGAAGGCGATCTTTGGTCGGTATCCGGTGGCCGTGCGCGCCTCCCGCAAGGGCAACTACGTCAGCGTGACGGCTCGCATGGAGATCCATTCGAGCGACGAGGTCATCGCCGTCTACAAGGCCGCCGCCGGGGTCGAGGGCGTCATCTCGCTGTGATCCTCCGGCAGTCGTTGAACCCGGCCCTGCGCTGCCGAAGAGCAGGCAGGGCTTTTGCCCGGCCCGCGTCTGCCTCAACCCTTGATGCAGCAGATCGGGCGCAGCTGGGCCACTTTTTTCGAGATCCCGGCCAGTTCGCAGGCATCGACCACCTCGGCCACGTCTTTGTACGCTTCGGGGATCTCCTCGTTGATCGTCCGCCGCGTAGCCCCGCGCACGTGGATGCCGCGTCGCTGCAACTCGGCGGCGATGTCGCGCCCGGCGGCGGTCTTTTTGGCCTGGCGGCGGCTCATGCGGCGGCCCGCGCCGTGGCACGTGCTGCCGAAGGTCTCGGCCATCGCGTGCGCGGTGCCCACGAGCACGTACGAGTAGCGCCCCATGTCGCCCGGAATGAGCACCGGCTGGCCGACGGCGCGGTAGCGTTCAGGGATTTCGGGACGGCCCGGCCCGAAGGCCCGCGTGGCGCCCTTGCGATGCACGCACAGCCGCCGGGGCCGGCCCTCGACGGTGTGCGTCTCGAACTTGGCGATGTTGTGCGCCACCTCGTAGACCGTCCTCAGGCCGTCGGCGCCCTGGCCCAGCGCTTTTTCGAAGGCCAGGCGCGTGTTGTGCGCCATCACTTGGCGGTTGGCGAAGGCGTAGTTGATGGCGCAGCGCATGGCGCCGAGGTAGCGCTGCCCTTCGGGCGAGGCGAGCGGCGCGCAGGCGAGCTGGCGGTCGGGCAGGGTGATGTCGTAGCGGGGCATGGCCTGGTCCATGACGGCCAGGTAGTCGTCGCAGACCTGGTAGCCGAAGCCGCGCGAGCCGGAGTGGATGATGACCGTCACCTGGTCGAGGAAGAGGCCCAGGGCGGCGGCGGCCTCGGCGTCGAAAAGCTCGGCGACGTAGCCTACTTCGAGGAAGTGGTTGCCCGATCCGAGCGTGCCCAGTTGCGTCGTGCCGCG
>JBFGTT010000069.1:0-10186 GCA_041565995.1 Rhodothermales bacterium | reverse complement strand
GTGGAGGCGGCCGGCCTGGAGTTGCATCAGCAGGGCCTGGAGTTCGGCGGCGGCGGCGCGCAGGTAGGGCCGCACCACCGTGGCCGGCTCCTGCCCGGAGGGATCGCGCCCGGCCCGGCGTTCGCGCGCGGCGTGCCACACGTCGGCGGCCGTCGAGAGCGTCGAGAAGAGCACCATGGCCTGCCACACGGCGGCTTCGGCGCGGGCGTCGTCCTGCGGGAGATGGGGCATCGAGGGTGGGCGTCGAGGGAAAAGGCTGCCTCCGTCAACGCCTGCGCCGGGAGGGGGTTCTGTTGATGCTGAGTTAGCTTTAACGACAGGCCTCTCCTACGGAGCGGGTGACAGCCTCGTAGGGGCGACCTGGCAAGCCAACACTCTTCCAAAACCGGATCAGCCTCTAAAGCCCCCCACCCTTCGATCACACGATCCGAATGACCTCCTGCTGCACCGGCGTGGTGACGACCGGCCCGGCGACGGGGTCCACGTACACGTCGATCTCGCTGCGGACGCCGAACTCCGGCAGGTAGATACCCGGCTCGACGGAGAAGCCCACGCCGGGCAGGATCTCGCGCGTGTCGTGCGTCTCGAGGTTGTCGAGGTTGACGCCGAGGGCGTGGACCGAGGGGCCGGGACCCATGCTGTGGCCGGTGCGGTGGACGAAGTACTCGCCGTAGCCGGCCTCGGCGATGTAGTCGCGGGCCATCATGTCGGCCTGCCAGCCCTGGACGGTCTCGCCGTTCTGCCACGCCTGCTGGATGCCCTCGACGACGGCGTCTCGGGCGCCGGCTACGATGTCGTAGATCTGCTGGTTTTTTTCGGGCACCGTCTCGCCGGCGAAGCCGACCCAGGTGATGTCCGAGAACACGTCCTGGTCGCCGGGGAACTTGGCCCACAGGTCGATGAGCACCCAGTCGCCCCGCTGGATGGGGGCGTGGTGTTCGGCGGAGGGTTCGTAGTGCGGGTCGCCGCTGTGCGGGCCTACGGCGACGATGGGGCCGTGGTCGGTGACGAGGCCGCGCTGATCGAACTGCCGGCGGATGAACTGCTGCGCCTGGTACTCGTCGACCGCCTCGCCGGCGCGCAGCTTCTGCGCGATGAAATCGAAAGCGGCGTCTTTCGTCTCGGCGACCTCTTTGCAGGCCCGCCGGTGCGAGTCTACGTTTTGGCCGGACCACGAGGCGGCGGCCACCTGGAACAGGTTGGCCGACGAGACGACCTCGACGCCGAGGGCGCGCACCAGGTCCACCGTGCCGGCATCGACCCACGAGTGCATGGGGATGGCGCCGCCGGGCGAATACTCCATCGCCACGCGGTTGCACGGGTCGAGGACCTGCCGCAGCCAGGCGTGCAGTTCGGTCCAGCTCGTGTAGCGCTCGAGGGCCACGCCGGCGTCTTCGAACAACTGCTTGTCGAGGCCGTGGGCCAGCAGCCGGGCCGGGCCGCGCCGGGGGATGAAGAGGTAGTTGCGCCGCGAGGTGGCTTTGCGCGTGCCCAGCAGGTACCAGAAGACAGGGTTGCTCTCGCGGAAGTCGTAGAGCAGCCATCCATCGATAGCCTGCTCGCTCATGTAGGTCTGGGCGCGGTCGAGGTCGTGCATGGGCGGGGTCCGGGGATGATGGGAAGATCGGGTTGAAAAATGGAACGTCGAGGGGGCGGAGGCTCGCGGAGGAGCGATCTGCCAGCAAGGTTACACGTTGCGGGCAAGAAAAGCGAGAGAGAAACCTGCAACGCCCGTCTTCGCGATTATTTCCGCGTTTCCTCGCGCCTGGGAGGCTATCTTGAGCGCGCCGCTTCCGGCCCGATCCTGCCCGTCTCCCAAATCATCCCCGCATGAACGTCTGTTTTGCCACCACCGAATGCGTGCCTTTTGCCAAGACGGGCGGCCTGGCCGACGTCAGCGGCGCGCTGCCCAAGGCGCTGGCCGCGCAGGGCTGCCACGTCAAGCTCTTCCTGCCGCTCTACCAGTCCATCCACGTCCACGACTACGGCTTCGTGCAGGCGCACGAACTCGACGGCATCCCCGTGCCCGTCGGCGAGCGGACGCACACGTTCAACACGTGGTACGGCCACCTGCCCGACTCCGACGTCGAAGTCTACCTGATCGACTGTCCGCATTACTTTCACCGCCGGCACATCTACACCGCCGACGCCGACGAGGACGAGCGGTTCATCCTGTTCCAGCATGCCGTCCTGAAGGTCCTCCAGCGCTACCACTGGGCGCCCGACGTGATCCATTGCAACGACTGGTCCACGGCGCTGCTGCCGGTCTTTCTGCGCAAAACGTACGACTGGGATCGCCTCTTCGGCGGCACCGCGACGCTGCTTTCGATCCACAACATCGGCTACCAGGGACGCTTCCACCATGCGACGCTGCACCTGGCGGGGCTTGCGCGCGATCTCTACTTCCCCGGCGGCCCCTACGAACTCCACGGCGCGTTTTCTTTCTTGAAGGCGGGCCTGCTCTTCGCCGACGTGATCTCGACCGTCAGCCCCACCTACGCCCACGAGATCCAGACCCCCGACCTGGGCGCCGACCTCGACGGCATCCTCCGCACCCGCAGCGCCGACCTCTTCGGCGTGCTCAACGGCATCGACCCGGCGGTCTGGAACCCGGCCACCGACGCCTACATCCCGCACCACTACGACGACGATGCCCTCGACGGCAAGGCGCTCAACAAGCAGGCGCTGCTCGAAGAAGCCCGCCTGCCCTTCGACGAACGGGTGCCCGCCATCGGGATGATCTCGCGGCTGACGGCGCAGAAGGGCATCGAACTCTTGCAGCCCGTCTTGCAGCCGCTGCTGGAGCAGAACCTGGTGCAGTTCGTCTTCCTGGGCAGCGGCGAGAACCACTACGAGGACTTCTTCCGCTGGGCCGCCGCATCGTATCCGCGGCAGGTGGCCGCCTACATCGGCTACAACGAGCGCCTGGCGCACCTGATCGAGGCCGGCTGCGACCTCTTCGTGATGCCCTCGCGCTACGAGCCGTGCGGGCTGAACCAGATGTACAGCCTCGCCTACGGCACCGTGCCCGTCGTCCGCAAGACCGGCGGCCTGGCCGACACCGTGCAGGACTTCCACGAGACCGGCGGCCAGGGCAACGGCTTCGCGTTCTACGACTACCAGGGCTACGCCCTCCACGACGCCCTCCTGCGCGCCCTCGGCGTCTTCCAGGACCGCCCGACGTGGCGCGCGCTGATGCGGCGCGGCATGGCGCAGGACTTCTCCTGGAACACCTCCGCCCGCCACTACCTCGAACTCTACGACCACGCCACCTGGAAGCGACGGCGGTAACGGATAGACGAATGACGATGGACGAACGACGATGGACGAAGAATCTTTCGTCCACACGTCCTCTCGTCGGCTCGTCCACACGTTTGCATTGTCCGCCGGATTGCTTTTCTTGAGGGCATCCACCTCGTCGATTGCTCCTTCGCCAACCAGGGAGGTTGCCATGCACCGGCCTCGTTTGCTTCAGCGCGTGCTCGTGATGGGCGCGTTGCTCTTTTCGATCCACCCCGCGCAGGCGCAGCGGACGCTCGTGCAGTGCGGCACGCTGCTCGATCCCGGCGTGTCGATGACGCCGATGGCGCAGCGCACCGTCGTCGTTGAAGGGCAGCGCGTGGTGGCGGTCCAGGAGGGTTTCACGAGTGCGTCGGCGGATGACCAGGTCGTCGATTTGCGCGATCAGTACTGCCTGCCGGGCCTGGTGGACATGCACACGCACCTCTCCGGCGAGAGCCGCAAGGACGGCTACATCGACCGGTTCCGCCTGACCCCCGTGGCGCAGGCCCTCAAAGCCACGCAGTACGCCCGCACGACGCTGCTGGCCGGCTTCACGACGGTGCGCGACGTCGGCGGCGGCGAGGGCGTGGACCTGGCGCTCAAACAGGCCATCGCCGGCGGCTGGATCGCCGGGCCGCGCATGTTCGTGGCGGGCAAGAGCCTCGCCGTCATGGGCGGCCACGCCGACCCGACCAACGGCTACCGCGAGGACATCCTGGGCATCCCCGGCGTCGAGGAAGGCGTCGCCGACGGCGTGGACGACGCCGTCAGGGCCACGCGGCTGGCCATCAAGCGCGGCGCCGACCTCATCAAGATCACCGCCACCGGCGGCGTGCTCTCCCTGCAGGGCGACGGCACCGGCGCGCACTTCAAGGAGGAAGAGATCCGCGCCATCGTCGAGACCGCCCGCGACCACGGGCGCAAGGTGACCGCCCACGCCCACGGCGACGAAGGCATGCAGCGGGCCGTCCGCGCCGGGGTGGCCTCCATCGAGCACGGCACCTACATGAGCGAGGCGACGATGCGGCTGATGAAGGAAAAAGGCGCCTACCTCGTCGCGACGATCACCGCCGGCAAGAGCGTGGCGGACTCGGCCCGCATCGAGGGCTACTACGTGCCGGTGGTAACGAAGAAGGCGCTGGAGGTGGGCCCGGTCATCCAGGGCACGTTTGCCAAAGCCTACCGCATGGGCGTGCCCATCGCCTTCGGCACCGACGCCGGGGTCTTCAAGCACGGGCGCAACTGGAAGGAGTTCGGCTACATGGTCGAAGCCGGTATGCCGCCGATGGAAGCCCTCCGCGCCGCCACCTACAACGCCGCCGACCTGCTCGGCCAGCTCGACGACCTGGGCACCCTGCAACCCGGCAAATACGCCGACCTCGTGGCCGTCCCCCGCAACCCGCTCGACGACATCTCGGCGATGGGCGAGGTCTCGTTCGTGATGAAGGAAGGGACGATCTACAAGCAGCACGGCGCCCCGATGGACATCATCCGGACCAGCCGGTAGGTTTGAGACGCGGAGACGCGGCGAGCGCTAGGCGCTGGTAGCTGCCAGAAACGGGGCGAAGGCTACCTGCTGCGAGGCCGGCAGAGCGCCGAAGGCCGCGACGAACTGATTCGTCCGCGTCGAGCCGAAGCGGCGGGCGCCGGCCTGCAGGAAGGCCAGGATCTCTTCGAGCGTCCGGATGCCGCCGGCGGCTTTGACGAGGCAGCGGCCCCGCACCGCCTCGTGCATCAGGCGCACGTCGTCGAGCGTGGCGCCGCCCGTGTTGTAGGCCGTAGCGGTCTTGACGAAGTGAGCGCCCGCCCGCGCGATCCAGTCGCAGGCGCGGCGTTTTTCGTCGTCCGTGAGCAGCCCGTTTTCGGTGATGACCTTGACGACGCGGCCCTCGGCGGCGCGCACCACGCCTTCGACGTCGCGTATGAACACGTCCTGCTCGCCGTTCTTGAGCGCCGGGATGTTCATCACCATGTCGATCTCCTCGGCGCCCAGGTCCAGCACTTCGCGGGCCTGGTAGGCTTTCATCGACGGCGTCTCGTTGCCGTGCGGGAAGCCGACGACGGTGCCCACGAGCACGCCCGAAGGCCGGAGCAGCCCGGCGGCCAGGCGGACGTAGTGCGGCTGCACCGTCAGCGTGGCCGTGCCCAGCGCCGCCGCCGTCTCGGCGAAGCGCTCCACCTCCTCCCGCGTGGCGTCGGGCCGGACGATGGAGTGATCGAAGAGTCGGGCGAAGCGTTTTTCGTCCATGGAAGCCCGCCCTGCCGGGGCCGTTGAGGAATCCAAGGTACAAAAAAAGGGGCCTCCCCTGAGCGAGGTCCCTTTTCCCATGTTCTACTTCCTGAGGCCCTGTTGCTAGACCTCCAGGTAGCGCATGAACTCTTCGACGCGGTATTGCAGGTCCTCGTCGCTCTCTTCTTCGCTGAAGGCCGCCACGACGTGGTAGCCGTGGTGTTCGAGCATGTGGCGCACACGCGAGGTGTCGCCGACGTTGAGCTTGAGCGTGATGCGGATCTTACCGTAGGACTTGTCGGGCATCTCGCTGGCGATGGAGAGGATCTTGACGTCGTTCTGTTCGATGGTGTAGACGAGCTGCGTCAGCGAGTAGTCGCGGGCGTCGACTTCGATGGCCAGGATGGCGCCGGTCTCTTGTGTCGAGAGCATGCGGGCGAACTGGTCGAAGATGTCGTGGCGACGCACGAGGCCGACGTAGTGCGCGTCGGCGGCGGCCACCGGCACCGTCGTCAGGTCGTGCTGGACCATAATCTTGGTCACGTCGAAGACGTGGGCCTCCGGCGAGGCGACGAGCGGGCGGGGGCCGAGCAGGCTCTCGACCAGGGCGTCGGGGCCGGCGGCGTCGAGCAGTTGATCTTCCGAGACCACGCCCAGCAGTTCGCCCAGCACCCCGACGACGGGCAGGTGCCGGACGCGGACTTCCATCATCAAGCCCAGCGCGTGTTCCACCGTGTCACTCGGTCTCAGCGGCGGCGTTGCCTGGTTTATGAGCGTCTGGATGGTCATCGTGGTGTTGCTGATAAAAGGTCGGCGGCGTGCGCTTTGCACGTCTCCTCTAAGACACGGCAAGTGCCGTACCGTTTCCTTTCGTTTTGTTGCACGCGCGTGGCATCTGTAACAAGGAGGACGCCCGCCCCGGGGTGATGACGTTGTTTACGAATAACATCGACCAGACGCAAGCGATTTTTAGCTGCCTCCCCCCGGCAACGGCGTCTTTTTTTCAAAGTAACAGCGCACGGCGACAGACTCAAGAGGAAGGCAGCGGCGTCAGACCGGAAAAGCGGGCCAGCATCCGGGAGAGATCCTGCACGTGTTTGCGAGCGGCGCGGAAGCGCAGGCGGGCCACGGCCTGCGGCGCCTGGTTCTCGTCGCCGTCGCGGGCATACATGTAGTCTTCTGAGAGTACGTCGGCCACACGGTGGATGTGCGAGATGGCGCCGGCTTCGGTCATGGGCACGTAGGCGATGCGTTCGACGAAGTCCTGTTCGATCACCTGGAGCAGGCGCCGTTTGAGGTCGTCGAGGCCGATGCCGCGCAGCGCCGAGACGAAAGCCGCCCGGGGGTACTCGTTGCGCAGGGCCGCCAGCGCGGCGCGCTCTTGCAAAGCGTCCACTTTGTTGAACACCACGAGCGTCGGTTTATCCAGCGCGCCGAGTTCTTTGAGCGTCTCGTGGACGACGCGCATCTGGTCCTCGAAGCGCGGGTGCGTCACGTCCACCACGTGCAGCAGCACGTCGCTCTCGCGCACCTCGTCGAGGGTGCTCTTGAAGCTCTCGATGAGCTTGTGGGGCAGCTTGCGGATGAAGCCGACCGTGTCGGAGAGCAGCACGTCCTTGTTGGCGGCCAGGTTGACCAGGCGCGTGGTGGCGTCGAGCGTAGCGAAGAGGCGGTCTTCGGCGAAGACGTCGGTGTGCGCCAGGGCATTCATGAGGGTGCTCTTGCCGGCGTTGGTGTAGCCGACGAGCGAGACGCGGGTGTGTTGCTCGCGCCCTTTGCGCTGCGTGGTGCGCTGCCGGTCGATGCGCTGGAGGCGGTCCGTCAGCGTGGCGATGCGGCTGCCGATGAGGCGGCGGTCGGTCTCGATCTGCGTTTCGCCGGGGCCTTTGGTGCCGATGCCGCCTTTCTGGCGCGAGAGGTGCGTCCACTGGCGGGTCAGGCGGGTGCGCAGGTAATCGAGCTGGGCCAGTTCGACCTGCGTTTTGGCCACGGCCGTCTTGGCGCGCGTGGCGAAAATGTCGAGGATGAGCGCCGAGCGGTCGAGCAGTTTGCAGGAGAGGGCCTTCTCCAGGTTGCGGATCTGCACCGGCGCCAGGTCGTCGTCGAAGATCACCAGGTCGGTGCCGCGCGCGGCGACGAGCTGCTTGAGTTCCTCCACCTTGCCCTTGCCGATGTAGGTCGAGACGCTGATGCGCGAGAGCGATTGCGTAACCCGGTCGGTGACGTGCGCGCCGGCGGTGTCGGCCAGCAGTTCGAGTTCGTTGAGCGAATCTTCCACCTCCCAACGCGAGGTGCCGGGGGTAGCGACGCCTACGAGGATCGCGGATTCCGTTTCAGGATGTTCGGTGGTGTACAAAGGCTGCCGGAGTTAGTCGGACAATCAACGCGGGGCGGGCCTGCGTTACCAGGAGCGTTATACCAATAGAATCGGGCACTGTTGCATCGTTTTCAAGAGGCGGCGTGCGATTAAGGGAAGCCGAAATGGACGGAGGATGGCGACGCGCCCCACCCCTTCGCCTGGCCCCCTAACCGTTTCCCCCGGCTATCCTTCGAGGGCTTTGTTGCCGTAGACCTGCTGCGCCGACAGGTCGAAGCGGGCATCGACTTTGTCGCGGATGATGCGGCAGAAGTCCGCGCGGTGGGCCTTCGGCACTGTCAGTTCCAGGCGGCGCCGCGTGTCGGTGGGATCGAGGTAGAAGAACACGAAGCGGTGCCTGCGCCCCGCCGCCGCCTCGAAATAATCGACGACCTGCCCCCAGGCAACGGCTTGCTCGGCCCGGTTGGCGTTTTGCACCAGCCCGTATTCGGTCACCAGCACCGAGGCCGAGAGCAGCCCCGCCGCCAGCCAGAAGACGCCGCCGAGGAGGTATCCCGCGAAGAAGGGGAGCGGCTGCCCCGTCGCGAGGGACCCACCCAGGAAGAGCAGCACCGCCGCCAGGAACGTCGTCGGCCACGGGGGCAGCCCCAGCAACCGCCCCCGGCGCCACGAGAGCAAGACGCGGCGCACGCGCATACGGTTGATGGCCGTCACCAGCAGAAGCAGCAGCGTGACGGCCAGGAAGCCGGTTTGCAGGACCAGGTTCAGGGGCGGGAGCACATCGGCGAGGACAGGCATGGGATCGGGCAGAGATACGGGCGCATGTCGTATGAAGAAGAGCGTGGTGATCCGGACAAGAATGGGTGTGCTCTGCCGCGCCGCCACGGCCCGTCAGGCCGCTACGGCTTCAGGGCGCCACTGCATCGAAACGAGCATCTCGGCTACCAGAAACAACAACGCGAGCAGGAGGAAGACGTTCCAGAGTTCGACGCCGGTTCGCTCGGCCTCGATGGCCGCGATGACGCCCCCGGCGTCGCCCGTTCCGGGATCGAGCACGCGCACCTTCGCCCCGGTCGCCCCGGCCAGGCGCTCGGCGGCTTCCTTGGGCGAATACGCCTGCAAATTGGACTCCCGGCTGTCGAGGTTGAAGGCCACGCGGCGCACCAGCCGCTCGCCGGCGCGCACCTCGTAGAGACCCGGCGTGCGCAGCGTGGCGTCCGTCTGCAACAGCACCGCCCCGAAGAGGCTGCGCTGCTCCGGCGTGACCTCCTCGCCGTCGGGCGCCACCAGGCGCAGCGGCGCCGTCTCCGTGACGCCCGTCAGGCGCAACTCGCCCGCCTGCCCGACGACGAGTTGCTCGCCCTGCACCGACTCGCCGGAGGAGAGGTAGTAGATGGAACGGTAGAGCAGCGGGATGAACAGGCCGCGCACGGGCAGGTCGCTCCAGCCCACGTCGGGCGCCGAGGCGGCCACGAAAGCGGCGCCGCGCCCATGCCGGATCTCCTGCAAGAACGGGAAGCCGCTGGTGAGCTGGATCAGCGTCTGCTCGGCCCCCGCGCCGGGTGTGTAGTTCATCGCGTAGTAGACGTCCGGGCTTTCGACCTCGGCCTGCCCCCGTGGGCCTTGCCGCTCGAAGACGCCCTCGAAGAGCGGGTGTTCGAGGTCCACGCGGTCGAAGGCTGCGATGGCGCGGCCCGCGCCGACGGCGCCGCTGAAGCCGCTGAAGGCGCCGCCGCCGAGGCTACCCAGGAGCGCGTTGTAGTCGGCGGCGCGGGCGGCTTCGCTGGGGAAGAAGAGCAGGCCGCCGCCCTCCTCGACGTAGCGCGAGAGGGCCGCCACTTCGCCGCTGGAGAGGTCGCGCGGCCCCAGGAGCACGACGGCGTCGAAGCCGCCCGGCGTGGTGGCCGCCAGCGCCGCCTCCGGGATGGTCTCGACTTCGAAGGCCACGCGCCCGCGCGTAAGCTGCGACGAGAGCGCCAGCTCCACGAAGTCGGCCCGTTGCCCTTCGCCGCGCACCAGCAGGATCCGGCGCTGTTCGGGCACGTGGACGGCGAAGTAGCGCACGTTGTCCTGCTCGAAGGCGTCGTCCTCGATCTGCACCAGGCCCGCCAGCCAGCCGCGCTGCTGCGGCGTGACGGCAAAGGCCACCTGTGCCGGCACCCCCGGCTCGAGGTCGGCCGTCGCCTGCGCCACGCGCTCGCCCTCCAGGTAGAGGCTGGCGACGTACCCCTGGATGCGCTCGGTGCCGTAGTTGACCAGCACGGCCTCCACGCGCGCCGGCTGCCCCACCTCGACGATGCGGCTGGCCACGCGCACCTCGATGACGGCCACGTTGGCGTAGGTGCGGTCCCCGACGG
>JBFGTT010000068.1:0-10223 GCA_041565995.1 Rhodothermales bacterium | reverse complement strand
GGGCTGCCAGCGCGCGCCGTGCGCGGCCAGGTCCTTCGGCCTGGGAAGCTCGGCGAGGCCGTAGGTGAGCATGAAGCCTTTCTGCACGCCCAGGTCGGTCGTGGGCAGCACGTCGGGGCGGCCCAGGTAGAAGATCAGCAGCATCTGGGCGGTCCAGCGTCCGATGCCGCGCACGGCGGTCAGCCGCGCGACGACGGCCTCGTCGTCCAGCGTCCGCAGCGCTTCGGTCGAGGGCACGGTGCCGTCGAGCGTCTTGGCCGCCAGGTCTTTGATGGCCGCCAGCTTGGCCCGCGAGACGCCTGCACCGCGCAGCGCTTCATCGGGCGTCTCCAGGATCTGCTGCGGCCTGGGATGTTGCTGGCCGGGGAAAAGCGCCAGCACGCGCCCGTGGATCGTCCTCGCCGCCTTGGTCGAGAGTTGTTGGTACATGATCGACCGCATCAATGCCTGGAACGGGCTGGGCATCGGGATCGGTTCGAGCTTGAACGGTCCCACCCGCTCGATGAGTTGCCCCATCGACGGGTCGGCGTCTCTCAGCGTGGCGATGGCTTCGGCGGGGTCGTATTGCAGGGTCATGATGCGTCGGTTTAAACCGTGAGGCAGGGATCGTGAAACGTGGGCCGGCGCCCTTACGTCGTGCCTCCCAAATATCGTTCGCGGAGGATGTCAACGTGGTGTCGCTCGTGGCCGGCCAGCATGTAGGCGACGGCGCGCACCGACATGGCGGCGTCGTTGGCGGTGCCGGCGCGCTCCATCATCTCGTCGCTCAGGCCCTTGAAAAAGAGGATCGTCGCGCGTCGGACGGCGCGGAATTCCTCCAGGAGATCCGCCAGGCTGCGTGCGTCGAAGCCGGCTTCCTCGACGTAAGCGTTCTGGTCGTAGCCGGGCAGGGCGATGGTTTCGTTGCGGCTGAAACGCAGCGCGCGGTAGACGAAGATGCGCTCGGTGTCGATCACGTGGCCGATCACCTCTTTGACGCTCCACTTGCCCGGCGCGTACCGGCGCTCGGCCTCTGCTTCGGATAGACCGCTGAGCAGGCGGAGCGTTGCTTCGTGCTGGGCGTCGAGCAGCCGGAGGACGTCGCCGTCGGGGATTTTGTCGATGTAGCGGCCGTAGTAGGGCGTGTATTCGGCGGGTGCGGGGCGGCGGGCGTAGGTGGTGGGCATGGGCGTCGGGTCGGCGGGCGGGTGGGAGCCTTTGTTGCCTGGGGAAAGTACAGCATGGCGCTGCCCGAAGAAAGTCGCATCCCACCGAAAGACGTCGCCGATGCATCCGTCGCCGAATCCGCAGGAAGCGCAGATGAGCCACGCCTCGATGGTGCGCACGCTGGCGGCGCAGGCCGAGGCCATCTGGCCGCAGGAAAAAGCCTTCTTCGAGCGCTACGGCCTCGGCGGTCCGGTGCGGATCCTCGACGTGGGCTGCGGCACCGGCGAGATCACGGCGCGCCTGGCCGAGGCGTTCCCGGAGGCGCACATCCTGGGCGTCGATCTCATCGAGGAGCACCTGGCGCGTGCCCGCGCCCGCTGCGTCGGCTTCGGCGCGCGTGTGCGCATCGAACGCGGCAACGCCCTCGCCCTCGACGTGCCCGGCGACGCCTTCGACCTGGCCGTCTGCCGCCATCTGCTCCAGGTGGTGCCCGCGCCCGCCGGCGTGCTCGGCGAGATGATCCGCGTGACGCGGCCCGGCGGCTGGCTTCACGTGCTGGCCGAAGACTACGGCATGATCCACGGCTATCCCACCCGCCTCGACGCCGACGGCTTCTGGCGCCACGGCGCCGTCGCCTTCGGGCGGGCCGTCGGCACGGACCTGCACGTGGGGCGCAGGGCCTTCACGCTGCTGGCCGAAGGCGGCTTGCAAGAGATCTCGGTCGATTACGTCGTCGTCGATACGGTGCGCGTGCCGCGCGCCACGCTGGCCGCCATGATGGAAGCCTGGCGCGAGGGCTTCGCCGAGGCCATCGCTGCGCACACGGCGCTGACGCTGGAGCAGGTCCAGGCCCACTTCGACGACCTCGTCGGCTGCATCCGCACTCCGGCGGGCTACTTCGTCTGGCACGTGCCGGTGCTCGGCGGCAGGGTGCCGGGCTAAGCGGCAGAAGGGAGATCTACTGGAAGCCGCCCACCGGCTCGCCTAGCGGTAGCTTTTGTTGACGAGCCGAGAATCGAGCCGGGAATCCAGGGCTGGGGGCGCTGGCGCCTGGATGGCTGCAAGGTTGGAGCCGATGGTCAAGGTCGGCCCTATCGACTGAAGCTTGTTCAGCAAGGCATCGTCCAGGCCAGGCCCCGAAGCCGGACGCGCTTCAGGATGGGACGGAGACGGCTCCAGTTCTACCGGCCCGACCGAGAGACGGCTCAGGGTGGGCAGTAGGAGCAAGGCAGCCAGTACGACGAGCGGCGCTACCGTCACGGTCCAGTCCTGTCCCGTATTCAACCATTCGAGCCAGGGGACGGCGTCCTTTTTGATTACTGAGAGGGTCGAGACCAGTCCCAGCACCGACAGCAGGGTTCCGCCGAGGAGCCTGTGGTACCAGGCCGCCTCTGTCCCGAACCAGAAGTCGATCCAGGCGCCGCGTGGCGCGGGTTTCTTTTCGAGAGCGTGCACAAATTCGGCGGCGCGGCGAACGCCCTGCGCGGCGGCGGTTTGCCAGGCTTCTCTGGCCTGCTCGATCTGCTTGAGCCGATATAAGGCCACACCCCGGTTATAGTCGAGGAGCGGATCAGACTCCGCTTTTTGCTGCGCCTCCTTCGCCAGGAAATCCAGCGCCTCCTGGTCTCGTTCCTGGTCGAGCAAGGCGGCGGCGATGCCGAGGGCCAGTGTGCTCGACCGCCGGGGGCGCGTGTCGAGCCGCCAGCCTCGTCGGAACGCCTGCAAGGCGGCGCGATGCCGTCCGAGGGCGCTGTAAGCTTCTCCCAGCGACGCCCAGATCCGCCAGGCTCCGGCGTGGTTCTCTGCTGCAAAAGCAAGCGCGGTGCGGTAGGCGTCTACGGCTCCTTCATACTGTTCCAGGCGGCTTAGCGCCTGCCCCTTCCCGTGCCACGCATCGGCGCTCTCCTGGTCCTGCCGGGCTGCCCGGGCGGCTTTTTCGAAGGTTTGGCGGGCCGGGTGGTAGTCTTCCAGGCGCAGGAGTGCCTGTCCCATGCTCAACAGCACATCGGCATTCGCAGGCTCGAGTTCGTGTCCGCTCTTGAAGGCTTGCAGCGCCTCTTCGTCGCGGTCGAGGTTCTCCAGCACGGTACCCTTGGCCCACCAGGCGAGACTGCGTTGCGGGAAGGTGGGCGGCAGGTTCTCGCCCAGGGCTGTCGCCTGCGTGAGGACCTGCAGGGCTTCGGCCTCTTTATCCAGGCGGAAGAGCACCAGCCCTTTTCCGACTAGGGCCACCGTCTCGTTGGGATGGCTTCCGGGTAGCTTTTCGGTGTGTGCGATGGCTTGCGTGAAGGCTGCAAGGGCCTCCTCCTGGTGCTCTTGTCTTAGCAAAAGGTAGCCTTTTTGAATCCAGGCTGAGCTTGCGAGCAGGTCGGGGAGCGAACTCGCCTTCGCTTGCTCGATGGCTTCATCGAATGCCTTCCCTGCCTCGGCATACTGCTCGAGGTTCATCAGGGCCGTACCCTTGCTGAGCCAGGCCGCGGGGTTCTGCAAGTCGGGATCGAGTTCAAAGGCCCTGTCGAGGGCTTCCAACGCCGCCTGGTAGCGCGTTAGGCCGATCAGGGGAGAACTCTTCATGATCCAGAAGTTAGGATCCTTTTCAAGGGCCGGGTCCAATTTGCAGGCCGTCTCGATGGCCTCCAGGGCTGCTTCATGACGTTGCAAGAGGTAGCGGGCCAGGCTGCTGAAAAACCAGGCCGAAGCGATATTTTGATGTTCCGGAGGTAACGCGGCGAGCCTTTCGAAGTCGATGAAAGCGTCCTCCATACGCCCCAGGGTAAGCAACACGATGCCGCGCAGGTATTGAAACAACGGGTGGTCTACGCTGGTCGGATCGAGGGCTGCGACGCGCTGGGCGGCCCCGAGTGCTTCTTCGGAGCGCCCCAGGTTGATCAACGCGAGCGCCTTCGAGATCCAGGCCTGGACGTCGTCGGCGTAGGCGGGATCCTGCATGGCTTTTTCGAGCACTGCCAGACCCTCGTGGGACTGCCCCAGTTTGACGAGCGCCGTGCCCAGGGCGAACGTTGCTTCGGGGTTGGTCTCATCGGAGACAAGCGGGTAGGCTGCCAGGAAGGCGTCCCGCGCCTCTTGAGCACGGCCCAGGTGCAGGAGGACGTGGCCCTTCCGGAGCCAGGCGGCGAAGGTGTCGGGAGCCAGTTCGGTGGCCCTGTCGAGCGCGGCTACCGCGTCTTCAAACCGTTCCTGGCCGATCAGCAGGTTACCCTTGGCCAGCCATATCGTGGCGGTTTGGGGAAGGGCAGGGGCTTCTTCGGCGGCCTGTGTGACGGCCTCCAGCGCCTCTTCTTTGCGGTCCAGGGCATGCAGGGCGACGCCTTGCTGAAACCACGCAAACCCGCGCAGAGCCTCCAGCGGAGATCCCCTGGGAATCTGTTCCAGCGTCTCTTCGAGCGTCTCCAGCGCCTCTTCGTGTCGTTCAAGGTTGTTGAGCGCAATGCCTTTCTGGAGCCCTACCGACCCTTGCAGAAACCCCAAAGCAGGTTCCTTCGAGAAGGAGTCAGCAGCGGCATGCAGTACCTCCAGCGCCTCTTCGTGTTGTCCGAGGCCGTTGAGCGCGACGCCTGTTTGGAGCCACACGGGGCCGCGCTGCGGTTCCTCCGTGACCGTGGCGGCCTTCCTGAGCACGTCGAGGGCTTCTTTGTATTGCCCGACGCCGTTGAATGCGACGCCTGATTGGAGCCACACGGGTCCGCGTTCCGATTCCTCCGCGACGAGTTGCTCGGCCTTATTGAGTGCGGTCAAGGCCTCTGTATGTCGGCTGAGTTCATTTAGCGCAACGCCTCTCATAAACAACGCACCGACGCGGTCGGCATATGCAGCGTTGAGATCCTGGGCCTTGTCGAGGGCCTGCAACGCCGTCGCAAATTGCTTTAACTGCGTCAGGGCGGAACCGAGACCATACCAGGCGTCGGCGTGGTCCGGCGCCAGCTCGGTGGCGGTGGCGTATGCGGTGGCCGCCTCCTCGAAGTGTTCGAGGTTAATGTGGGCAATGCCCAGGTAAAACCAGGCGTCGGCCGATTGATCGTCCAGCGCGGTGGCCCTCGTTAGCCGTTCCAACGCTTCTTCGTAACGGTCCTGGTCGACGAGCGTCTTGCCGGCAACGCGCCAAACATGAGAGGTGTCCGGGGCGACTTCGGTAGCTTTTGTAAGCGCCTGCACGGCTTCCTCTGGATGCGCAAGGTTGAACAGGGCCGTGCCCTTTCCGAGCCACCCTTCGGGGTTTTCAGGCTCAAGTTCGGTGGCATGGGTTAAAGCCTTCAGGGCCTTCTCGAAATCTTTTGAATTGAGGGCGTCAAGGCCTCTTTCAAACCAGGATTCCTCGCTCATTGTATGCCACCCAAAGATGAACGATTAAGCGAGATGAGCACGGCATACGATACAAACGTCGAAGAACAATTGCCACGTGCGAGCGGTGCTGCCGGACAGGCCTCTGGTAGGCCAGGATCCTGAGCGAGCATCTGGAGAGGAGGGCAACGAAAGGCACCCCTAACCGGCAAAGAGCAGGTCGATCTTCCGCGTCTCCGGGGTGGCGCCGGCCACGACGACATCGACGCGGTCGCCGGGGCGGTAGGCCTGGCCGGTGTAGTCGCCCACGAGGCTGTAGGTGCGCTCGTCGTAGACGTAGTAGTCGTCGTCCATGTCGCGCACGTGCACCATGCCCTCGACGAGCACGTCGCTCAGTTCGACGAAGACGCCGAACTTGGTCACGCCCGTCACCACGCCGCTGAACCGGTCGCCGAGGTGCTGCCGGATGTACTCGACCTGCTTGAGTTTGACCGACTCGCGCTCGGCCTCGACGGCTACGCGCTCGCGCTCGGAGCAGTGCCGGCAGCGGGCTTGCAGGTCGTCGGCGTCGGCGTCCTGGCCGCCCGTAGCGTAGCGCTTGAGCAGCCGGTGCACCATCAGGTCCGGGTAGCGGCGGATGGGGCTGGTGAAGTGCGTGTAGGTGCGGAAGCCCAGGCCGTAGTGCCCGATGTTCTGCGTCGAGTAGACCGCCTTGGCCATCGCCCGCAGCGCCGCATCTTCGATGACGAAGGCTTCGGGCGTGGCCTTGATGTGCGTCAGCAGGTTGTTGAGATCCATCGAGGTGACGTTGCCCTCGGTCAGCTTGAGCTGGTAGCCGAAGGCCTTGAGGTAGTCGGCCAGTTGCCGGATGCGCTCGCCGTCGGGGGCGTCGTGGATGCGGTAGACGAACGGACGCGGCGCTTTCTGCCGGGCGACGTGGCGGGCCACCGTCCGGTTCGCCAGCAGCATGCATTCCTCGATGAGCCGGTTGGCCTCGATGCGTTCCTTGCGGATGATGTCTACCGGCTGCCCCTGCTCGTCGAGGATGACGCGGATCTCCGGCAGGTCGAAGTCGACCGATCCCTGGCGCATGCGTTTTTTGGTGAGGGAGCGGGCCAGGCGGGCGGCGGCCACCACGTCGGCGGCCAGCGGACGATCCAGGTAGCCGCCCTGGATGATCTGCTGCGCCTCCTCGTAGGTGAAGCGCTGCTTCGAGTGGATGATCGATTCGCGGATCTTGTAATTTTTGACGACGCCGCGCGGCGAGACCTCCATGATGCACGAGTAGGTCAGCTTGTCCTCGCCCGGACGCAGCGAGCAGACCTGGTTCGAGAGCTTTTCGGGCAGCATCGGGATGACGCGGTCGACGAGGTAGACGCTGGTGCCGCGCGCGTAGGCCTCGCCGTCGAGCGCCGTGCCGGGCCGCACGTAGTGGCTCACGTCGGCGATGTGGACGCCCACCTCGACGTTGCCGTTGGGCAGTTCTTGGAGGTGGATGGCGTCGTCGAAGTCTTTGGCGTCTTCCGGGTCGATGGTGAAGACGGCCCGGTCGCGCAGGTCGAGCCGCCGTTCGACCTCGCTGCGGGGGATGGCCTCGGCGACGGCTTCGGCCTCGCGGATGGCCGCCTCGGGGAAGCCGGCGCGTACGTCGAGGCTCAGCGCCAGCGAGAGCACACGCACGCCGGCGTCTTCGCTCTTGCCGAGCACGTCGAGCACGCGGCCTTCGGGGGCGGCCTGCGGGTCGTCGAAGCGGTCGATGGAGACGACCACCTTGTCGCCGTCGCTGGCGCCGCCGAAGGCTTCGCGGGGCACGTAGATGTCGTGCCGGAGGCGCTGGTCGTCGGGCAGGACGAAGGCGAAGTGGCCCTTCTTGCAGAACGTCCCGACGGCGCGGCTGCGTCGGCGCTCGATCACGTCGAGCACCTCGGCCTCGCGCCGCTGGTCGCCTCGGGCCGGGGCGGCCAGGCCCACGCGCACCTGGTCGCCGTCGAGGGCGGTGCTCATGTTGGCCGCGCGCACGAACAGGTCCTCGGCGCGGCCCTCGACTTCGACGAAGCCGAAGCCCTGCGGGTTGACGCGCAGGATGCCCTCGACGCGCGTGGGCCTCGGCCTGAAGGTGTAGCGCCCGCCCTTGACGCGTCCGATCATCTTCTGCTCGTCCATCTCGGAGAGCACGTCGCGGAAGAGGCGGTACTCCTGGGTGTCGTGGTAATTGAGCCGTTTGGCGATCTCTTTGGGGCGAAAGGTCTTCTGCCCGTTGTTCTTCAGCAGGCGCAAGATGTCGCGCCGGATGGACTTGCGGGTGGTTTTCTTGCTCACGATGGTTGGTTTGCTGGGAGCGGGTGGGGTGGAGGGAATCTACAGGCGAGAAGCGTGCACCAATCTTCGATAAACCCTGCTTCTTTAACGAGCGCGCCGCCGCAAAGGTCGCCGCTCACGCGGAGATGGCGTGAAATATGAGCGACGACCGACGATGGAGGACCGATTGGGAGCAAAAGCCGTCGTCCTCGTCCATACCTCTCCGCGTCCACACCCAAAGGGCGTCCTACTTTCCCTCGCCCTGCACGTTGACGAGCGTGCTATCGACCGGCACGGCGGGGCGGCGCTTGCCGAAGATCCGATGCAGGAGCCGCCGCCAGGTGGGGAACTGCGTGCTGTAGGAGAGGCCCGCCCCCGTCGTACTCGTCAGGATGCTTTCACTCAGCACGTCGCTCTCGCGGCGGTAGAAGACCTCCACCGAGATGCTCGGGCTGAGGCGGATCTCGACGACGAATTCGCCCTGGAGGCCCTGCTGCGAGGCGGCGGCCACGTCGTCGGAGCCGGCGCCCAGCCCGCGGTAGACGCCCTGCCCCCGGATCACCAGGCGCTCGTTGAGCAGCCGGATGGCCAGCCCGGCGGTCACGTCGAGGTCCTGCGCCGTCTCGTCGCCCTGCACGCCGAAGCTGAAGTCGGCGTTGGGCACGACCTGGCTCAGGTAGCGGTTGAGCTGGCTCGAGACGAGCTGCGAGACGCTGTTGAAGGCGCTGCCGGCCAGCACGTCGCTGCCGGTGCCCTCGGTCGTCAGCAGGAACGAGTTGGTCAGGAGCACGCTCGTGGCGTACTCGGCGGCGCGGTCCGACTGGTTGAGGAAGGTCTCCAGAAACTGCGTGTCGGCGAAGCCTTCGCGCTCGCTGCGGTCGACGGCCAGGTCGAGGTCGACCAGGGGCGAGGAGACGCGCCCGGTGATGTGCAACTGCACGATGAGCGGGATCAGCGGCTGGAGGCGGTCGGCGACGTAGGCGGGCAGGCCGGTGCGCGAGGCGCGCGTGCGGTAGGCGGCCCGGATGTCGAGCCGGGCGTCGAAGGGGTCGCCGTCCCAGGCGATGGTGCCTTCGTTGATGAGAAAGCGGCGCACGAAGACCTCGCCGGCGGTGAAGAGGTAGTCGCCTGCGTCGAGCGTCAGCGTGCCGAAGGTGAAGAAGTCGCCCTCCTGCCGTTGCAGTTGGATGCGCCCGCTGCCGACGGCGTTGATGACGTCGCCCAGGAGCGGGTCGATGACCAGGTGCACCGTGGAGCCTTGCGGGGCGAAGATGTTCAGGTCCATCTCCAGGCCCTCGGTGAAGGTGCGCTCGCCGGCGGGGCGCCGCGCCAGGATGTTGCGTCGGCGCACCAGCGGGCGCACGTCGGGGATCCGCCCGGTCGAATCGGTGAAGACGATGAAGCCGGGGTCCACGGCGCTCTGGCTTTCGGTGAGCGGGATGAACAGCTCGCTTCGGGCGCTGGTGACTACGTCGTTCGACTTGAGCGCGGCGTTGTGGAGCGGGCCGGTGAGCGTGGCGTTGCCCGAGGCCCAGATTCGCCCGTAAAAGGGCAACTCGCGCGAGCTGGCTACGTCGATGATCTGCAACTCGCGCAGGTCGCCGGCCAGGTCGAAGGAGAAGAAGCGGTAGTCGTTGAAGGCGATGGCGCCGGCAATAGTAGCCGCCCCGCCGGTGGGGTCGCGCAGGGTGACGGCGTCGAGGCGGATGGCTTCGTCGTCGACGCGCACGCGGCCGTCGAGCAGGTAGCGCAGGTTGAAGGCCGGCACGTCGAAGCGCCCGCCGGTGAACAGCAGATCCGCCTCGAAACGGGGCTTTTTGAAGGTACCCCGGATGGCGCCGGTGCCCGCCAGGCCGCCCGAAACGTCGGCCACGAGGCGGGGGAAGAGGTACTCGAAGAAGAAGGCGTCCGCGCGCCCGACGTCCAGCGTCAGGTCGAGCGCGCCGGGGTCTTCGCCGGCCTGCGGGGTGGCGTCGCGGGGCAGGCGGAAGGCGCCGGACACGTGGAGCCGGTTTTCCTTCCACGTCTCGCCGGGCGGCGCCTGGGTCGGATCTATCGGGGCCAGGCGCAGGTCCAGCGCTACGTCGGGCGATCCGGGTACGTAGCGGCTGGTGGCTTCGACGTGGCCGAGCACGTTGTCGTCGAGGGCCAGCGCTTCGACGGCCACCGCGCCGGTCAGTTCGAGCCGCGCGGCGTGCCGCAGGGCCAGCCGTCCGTCCATCCGCCCGCCCAGCGAGCGCCGCATCCCCAGGAACGACGAGAGTTGCCGCAGCCCGATGTTTTCGACCTCGACGAAGAAGGTGTCCTGCGGCGCTTTCGAGAGGACGCCGCGCAGCCGCACCCGTTGCGGCGCGCCGCCGTCGGCGGCCTGGCTTTCGAGCAACAGGCCGGGCACCACCGTCGCGCCGGCGAAGAGGTCGAGGGGCTGGTCTTCGGGATTGGTCCAGACGTAATCGCCCAGGGCCAGATAGACGTCGAGC
>JBFGTT010000067.1:0-10276 GCA_041565995.1 Rhodothermales bacterium | reverse complement strand
GCCGGGCCGGACGACTCGATCCACGTGCCGGCGAACACGTTGAAGCCCGCCGCGAGGGTCTCGGCCATCACGCTGACGAAGTTGCCGGGGCTGGGGATGAAGGCGAAGAAGCGCGGGTGATCTACGTGCGAAATGTGGCTGAACACGTCGCGCCGGAGCGCTTCGAGCGCCGCCGCCGCGTCCATGCCGTGCTCCGGGATCGGCTCGCGCAGGCGCGCCTCCAGCAGGGGCCGGGCGCCGTGGCGCGCATGCGGCACCGGCTGCTCGGGCAGCGTGTCGAAGTGCTCGACCAGCAGGTCTACGACGCGGTAGCCCAGCGCCTGCATCTCCTGGCGCGAGAGGTGCAGGCGCGCGTTCGGCGGCTTGTCCGGCATAGCAGCGGGGCGGATGGCGGCAAGGCAGGCCGGAAGATACTCAACGGCCCCCTCAGATGCAGCCGCGCCGGGCGGCGGCTTCAGACGATCCGGTCCGGGTCCGGCGCGATGACGGGACCCCGGTAGCCGAAGACCTTCTGCAAGAGCCGCACGAGCGTCGGCGACTGCTTCTGGGCGTACCACTGGTCGGCGGCGCGGCGCACGCCCAGGCTGTAGGTGGGGTACGGGTGGATGGTGTCGGAAATCTGCCGGAGCCTGAGGCCGTGGCGCATCGCCAGGGCGTACTCGCCGATCATCTCGCCGGCGGCGGCGCCCAGGATCGTCGCGCCGAGGATCTTGCCGTTCCAGGCTCTGGCAAAGACCTTGATCAGCCCCGTCGTCTCGCCGTCGGTGACGGCCCGGTCGAGCTTCGTGTACGGGAAACGGTAGACTTTGTAGGAGGCGCCTTTTTCTTTGAGATCCCGCTCGCGGGCGCCCACGTGGGCCAGTTCGGGGTCGGTGTAGGTGACCCAGGGCACGTGCTTCGCGTCGATCTTGAGGGGGATTTTAAAGATCGCGTTGGAGGCGGCCACCTTGCCCATGTGCTCGCTCATGTGGGTGAACTGGTAGCGCCCCGTCACGTCGCCGACGGCGTAGATGTGGCGCCGGCTGGTGCGGCAGCGGTCGTCCACGGTGATGCCCCGCTGCGTGAAGGCGACGCCGGCGGCCTCCAGGTTCAGCCCGTCGAGGTTGGCGCGGCGGCCCGTCGCCACCAGCAGCGCGTCGGCTTCGACCGCCCGGCGCGCGCCGTCCTGCTCGACCTCCACACGGATCTCGCCTGCGGCCTGCGCCACCCGCTTCGCCACGGCGTCGAACAGGTAGGCGACGCCCTCGCGTTCGAGGCGCGTGCGCAGCGTGGCCGCCAGTTCGGCGTCGTCTTTCGGGAGGATGGTGCCGCCCCGCTGGATGACCGTCACGCGGGTGCCGAGGCGGGCGAACGCCTGGGCCATCTCCGTGCCGATAGGCCCGCCGCCGACGATGGCGAGGCGCGCGGGCTGCTCGGTGATCTCGAAGAGCGTCTCGTTGGTCAGGTAGGGCACCTCGCCGAGGCCGTCGAGGGGGGGGATGAAGGCGGAAGCCCCGGCGGCAATCGTCACGTAGCGCCCCGTCACGCGCGCCGCGCCGTGCTCGCCTTCGATCTCGACGGTGTGCGGATCGACGAAGCGGGCGGCGCCATGGCGCACCTCGACGCCCAACGCCTCGAAGATTTCGGGCCGGTCGGCGTCTTCGTAGACCTCCTCGCGGAGGCGCCGCATGCGCGCCATCATCTTGCCGAAGTCAAACCGCACGTCCTGGTCGGCGAGGCCGTAGTGGGAGGCGTGGCGCATCTGGTGGGCCACCCGGGCGCTCTTGAGCAGCGTCTTGCTGGGTACGCAGCCGGTCCACGTGCAGTCGCCGCCGAGGCGATGGCGCTCGATCATCAACGTCTTGGCGCCGAAGCTGGCGGCGATGCCCGAGGTGGTCAGGCCGGCAGCCCCGCCGCCGATGACGATCATGTCGAAGTCGTAGGCCATGCCGTTTTGCTCCGAAGCCTATCAGGTTGGCTGAAATCACCCTCGCGCCTTTTCTTCGTCTCCGCCCGGCTCAGCCGCCTGTTTGCGGATCTTTTGTACCGTTGAGAAGACGCCGTAGGCCACCATCGCGGCCAGGAAGACGTAGACCCACGCCGGGATGTCGTGCCCGACGAGCAGCAGGTAGAGGTAGGCCGAGACGAAAAAGAACGACGCCGTCAGCGTCGGCAGCACGATGGAGCGCTTGCGCCGCAGGTTGCGCACGAGCCACGCCACCGACACCGTAAAAAACGGGATGGCGCCCACGTAGATGCTCCCGAAGATGAAGGGGTTGACGCCGTAGCGCTCGCCCAGGCTCATGAACCAATCGACGAAGGCTTCCCACATGGCACCCGGTGCCTCGCGGCTTTTTTCAGGGTTTACGCTCTGTTGAGGCGCAGGCCGTTGCGTTACCGTGAAGATCCCATGCAGCAAGGCGGGGGGTTGAGCGTTAAAGTGTTGAGGCGTTATCGTGTTTTCGTTCTTCTCACTCCAACACCCGAACATCAACATGGCCTGGATCGACATCATCGACGAAGCCGACGCCGAGGGCGACCTCAAGGCGATCTACGACGACATCGCCCGGCGGCGGGGCAAGCTCTCGAACATCATGCGGATCCACAGCCTGAATCCGCCTACGATGCAGGCGCACCTGGAGCTGTACCTCAGTGTGGTCTTCGGCGCCTCCGGGCTGCGCCGCGCCGAGCGCGAGCTGATCGCCACCGTCGTCTCGGCCACCAACGGCTGCGCCTACTGCGTCAACCACCACGCCGAGGCGCTCAACGCTTACTGGAAAGACGACGCGCGCATCGCGCAGGTCAAGCAAGACTGGCGGGCGCTGGATCTGCCGGAGAAGACACGCGCGATGCTCGCCTACGCCGTCCGGCTCACCGAGGCGCCTTCGACCATCACCGAAGCCGACGTCGAAGCCCTGCGCGCGGTGGGCCTCTCCGACCGGGACATCCTCGACGTCAACCTGATCGCCAGCTACTTCAACTTCGTCAACCGCATCGCTTCGGGCCTCGGCGTCACGTTCAGCGCGGAGGAGGTGACGGGGTACAAGTATTGAGCCGATCCAGCGGTGCCGCAAAGGCCGGCGCACCGTTTCGGCGCGCGCCGTTTACGCCGTCTCTTGCCCGACGTAGCCGGAGGGTGCCTCGTCGCGGCCTTCGAGCACGACCGCCGGCTCCAGCGCCCGCACGCGCACGGCATCGCCCGGCTGAAACGGCGCGCGGTTGTGCGTGTGAACGAGGTACTCGCTGCCTCCGAAGGCCACGCGGAAGGTGATGTCGTGCCCCTTGAACTCGCGCCCGACGACGCGGCCCACGGGGCCGTCCTCCGAGGAGCCGGGGGCGTCGAGCGCCAGGTGTTCGGGGCGCAGCGAGAGCAGGACGTGGCCCGTGGCGTCGCGGTTGAGCGCCACGCGGCCCAGCGGCGTGGTAGCCTCGCGCCCGAAGGCTTCGGAGAAGAGCAGGTTGGTGCGCCCCAGAAACTGCGCCACGAAGAGCGTCCGGGGGGTGTAGTAGACCGCCTCGGGCGTGCCTGCCTGCTCGATGTGGCCGCTGCGCATGACGGCCACGCGGTCGGCAAACGAGAGGGCTTCTTCCTGGTCGTGCGTGACGAGCAGGGCGCTCATGCCCTGGCGTTTGAGCAGGCTGCGGATCTCCTGGCGCGTGGCCTGCCGCAGCAGGGCGTCGAGGTTCGAAAAGGGTTCGTCGAGCAGGATGAGGCGGGGGCGGGGCGCCATCGAGCGGGCGATGGCCACGCGCTGCTGCTGCCCACCCGAAAGGTGCTGCGGCGAACGATCCTCGAAGCCGGAGAGGCCGACGAGTTGGAGGGTTTCCCTGGCCCGTGCCTCGCGCCGGGCGCGGGGCAGCGTCCGCAGGCCGAACGTCACGTTTTCGAGCACCGTCAGGTGGGGAAAGAGCGCGTAGTCCTGGAAGACGAGGCCGACGCCGCGCTGTTCGGGCGGCACGTGGCGCCCCGGCCCGGTGAGCACCTGCCCGCCGAGGGCGACGCTCCCGGCGTCGGCGTGCTCGAAGCCGGCGATGAGGCGCAACGTGGTGGTCTTGCCGCACCCGCTGGGCCCGAGCAGCGCGAAGATCTCGCCGTCGGCCACGCCGAAGCTGAGGTCCCGCACCACCGGCGGAGCCTCCGGCGCAAAGCGCTTCGTCAGGCCGTCTACGGTCAGGATGTCGCTCATCGAAAGGACGCTTTCTAGTCCAAGTTGATCATTTTCACCGGACGATCCGCTCTCCCCAATCCGCACTCTGCATTCCCCACTCCGCACTCCCCACTCCCCAATCCGCAATCATCCCCCCCGTCTCCCCGTCTCCTGCGCCAACAGCAGGCCGACGAAGGCGGCGGAGAAGGCGATGATGGCGAGCGCGTAGGGCGCCGCCGCCGCGAAGAGGGCCTCGTTGGTAAAGCCCCACACCCGCAGCGCCAGCGTCCGGAAGCCCAGGGGGGAAAGCAAAAACGTCAGCGGGAGTTCCTTCATCGCCGAGAGAAAGACGAAGGCGACGCTGACGAGCAGGCCCCGCCGCAGCAGCGGAAAGGTGGCTTCGAAGAAGGCACGCAGCGGCGGCCGGCCCAGCGACCGGGCGGCTTCTTCGAGGCCGGGCGGCGCCTGGTAGAGCGCGCTGCGCACCGGCCCGAGGGCCTCGGCCAGAAAGTGCAGCGTGTAGGCCAGCACCAGCAACAGCAGCGTCTGGTACAGCCCCGGCAGTGCCCGCAGCGTGAAGAAGATCAGCGCCAGCGCAAAGGCCAGCGGCGGCGTGGCGTAGCCCAGGTACGCGACGCGCTCCAGGCCCCGCGTCACCGGCGACGGACGGCGCACGCCCAGGTAGGCCAGCGGCACCGCCAGCGCCCCGGCCATCACCGCCGCCGGCGCCGAGGCCGACACCGAATGCCAGAGCGCCCCGCCCAGCGACCGCCACCCCTCGCCGTGGCCGCCCTGCACCATCCAGTAGCCCACGGTCAGCACCGGCACGACGACGGCGACGAGACCCAGCAGCACCACGAAGACGTAGGCCGGGCCGCGCCACGCGCCCAGCACCACGGGCCGCGCGCGCCGGCTCATCCCCGACCCCGCCCGGTGCAGCAGCAGCCCGCGTAGCAGGCGCGCTTCCACCACCAGCACGCTGCCCGCCATCGCCAGCAGCATCAGCGCCAGCCAGGCGGCGTAGATGCGGTCGTACGAGGCGTTGTATTGCAGGTACAGCGCGTAGCTGAACGTCTCGAACCGCATCAGCGAGACCACGCCGAAGTCGCCCAGCACGTGCAGCCCGATGAGCAACGCGCCGGCGTAGAAAGCCGGGCGCAACTGCGGCAGGATCACCCGGAAGAAGACCTGCCGGGGCGCATAGCCGAGCGCGAGCGCCGACTCTTCCAGGGCCGGATCCAGCCCGCCGAGCGCCGCCCGCAGGTTGAGGAACAGGTAGGGAAACGTGTAGAGGCTCAGCGCCACGAGCGACCCGCCGTAGCCGCTGAGCCGGGGCACGACGACGCCGGCCACCTGCGCCAGCGTGCCGTAGGCGCCGGTGGCAGCCAGCAACGCGTACGCCATCACGTAGCCGGGCACGGCCAGCGGCAGCACCCCCAGCAACGTGAAGAGCCGCGCCGCTCGCAGGTCGGTGCGCGTCGTCAGCCAGGCCAGCGGAAAGGCCAGCAGAGCGCCCACCACGAGCACGCCCGCCGCCAGCGCCGCCGTGTTGACGAACAGGCGCACGTTGCGCATCCGAAAGACCAGCTCCGCCACCTGCCCGAAGTCGGCGTCGAAGGCACGGATGAACAGGTAGGCCAGCGGCGCCAGCACCCCGACGGTCACCAGCAATGCCGGCAGCACGAAGTACCACGGAACGGCGCGGCGGTATGTCGTCAGCGTGGCGATAACGTCAAGGACGTGGGGTGTACGGAGGGACGTGTGGACGAGGGTACGAGAGGACGTGTGGACGAAAACGCGTCTCGTCGGTTCGTCGGCTCATCCTCCCTCGTCCATACGTCCACACCCCGAATCAAGTCCGGGGCAGGCTCTCCATACGTCCACACGTCTTCAGAGCACCCCTTCGGCGCGCAGCAGCGCCAGCGTGGCGTCGAGGTCGCGCAGCTTGTCGAAGTCGAAGGACGGGCTGAGCCGGAGCGCCTCGTCTTCCTGCAAGAGGTAGCGAGGCAGTTGGCCCACCTGCCGCACCGGGTACTCGTGCACTTCGCGGGCGGCGTAGCGCTGCGATTCGGGCGAGAGGAGGAAGGCCAGGAAGCGCTCGGCGGTGGCGGCGTGCTTGCTCGTCTTGAGCAGCCCCGCGCCGGTGACCAGCGCCAGGTTGCCCACGTCGCCGGGCGCGAAATGATACGTGGCGACGGGGACGTCGGCGTGGCCCTCCGCTTCGTGTTCCTCGCCTTCGTGCCCTCCTTCCTCGTGCTCTTCGCCTTCGTGGTCTTCGTCCTCGTCTTCCTCGTATTCGCCTTCCTCCCCGGCGTAGAGCGCGCGGAGGATGTAGTAATGGTTGGTCAGGGCCAGGTCGATCTCGCCGGCCACGAGGGCCTGAATCATGGGCGTGTTGGAGGTGTAGGCTTTGGGTTCGAGCGCCTTCAGGCCGTCGAGCCAGGCGCGCGTGGAGTCAGGCCCCTTGAGGTCGCGCATGGCGGTGATGAAGTCCTGGAAGCTCGAATAGGCCGGCGTCCAGCCGAGGCGGCCTTTGAACGTCGCCAGCGCGGGGAGGTCCATTACCGAGGCCGGCAGGGCGTCGGGGTTGACCCGGGCGGGGTTGTAGGCCAGCACGCGGAAGCGCACGGTGACGGGCACCCAGAGGCCGCTCGACGGCACGAACGCTTCGGGGCGGTCCAGGAGGCTGTCGGGCAGCTGGCTCAAGAGGCCGGCATTGCTGGCCGCGCCGAGGGCGCCGGTGGTGTTGGCCCAGAAGAGGTCCGCCGGGCTGCGCGCGCCTTCTTCTTCGAGCGTCGCCAGCAGTTGTGCGTCGGTGCCGTAGCGGACTTCGACGGGCAGGCCGGTCTCTGCTTTGAATCGTTCGACGAGTCCTTCCACGAGCGCCTCGCTACGCCCGGAGTAGATGACGAGTGCTTCCGGCTCGGCCTGTTGGCAGGCGGTAAACAACAGCGACAGCAGCACGGCCACGAGGAAATAGCGCGTGTGTTTCATGAAGGCGGGATGGGTCGGGTGGAGACGCTTGTTTAGACTCAATCTAAAAAGCGGCGGCGTCACATGATACCGGACCTGCCTGCCGGCGTTTCCCGCGGCGCCGTCCTCGCAGAAATTCCACAATCCCGCTTCGGGAATGCAAGGTCCAGCAACAGGAGGCCCGGCGTATGGCGCCTCTCCGGCGCGAAATACCCTTCCGCCTTGCCCAACGAACCCGTTATTCGCGCTTTTCCAGCGGCGAGACGTGCGAATGAACGAACATCCACCTCCCGTCTTGCTTTACGAGTACGTCGGTGACCCGTAAGGAAATGGCTACGGTATCGGCCGGCGGCCTCATCCCGGTGCCCACGATGTAGCTCGTGACCCAGGCCACGTCGCCGTGGATATTGACCTCCACGCCTTCCGAGGCGTCGTCGAGCTTCAGGCCCGCTTTGAATTGCGCGGCGCGACGTGCAGAGTCAGGCTTGCTCAGCGGCCCCCAGCTATCGCCGAAAACGGTGGCGTCGGGATGCACGTCCTTGTAAATGGCCTTGACGTCTCCCGCATTTTGGCCGGCCTGTCGGTTCAGAATGGCGTTTCGGATGGCTGCTTCGTCGTCGCCGTTGACGGGGCCGTCGGGGGCGCGGCAGGCCACGATCATCGCGCTGCATCCCAGGAGGGCGAGGAACGCGATCCATCGGGTGCGGGTGTGCTTTTTCCACGTCATGAGATACCTCCGGAGCAGATGGGTGGTTGATGGATGAGCGGGGCAATTATTCAAATCTCATCTTTATGCAAAACAATCATATAAATTAATCTATGACTCTAAAAAAAATCAAGCAGGGGATCGCCGAGGGGAAACCGCGACGTGCCTCGCCCGGTGGCATCAGCCGCGTGCCGCCTCGTACCTTGCTCCGGTCCAACGCCGTCCCACGTAACCGGCCCCGCGCCATGCCTCGCCCGCTGCTCTTCCTTGTGCTGCTCCTCCTGCCCGCCGCGCTCCGGGCACAGCCGGCGGCGCCGCCCACGCGCGACGCCGACCTGCAGGCCCGGCTCGAAGCCCTCGTCGCCGGTTTTCGGGGCCAAGTGGGGATCTACGCACGGCACCTGCCCACCGGGCGCGAGGCCGCCCTCGAAGCCGACTCGCTCTTCCCGACGGCCAGCATGATCAAGGTGCCCATCCTCATCAAGACGTTCGACGCCATCGAAAAAGGCGACCTGGCGTATCGCCAGAAGCTCGTCTACCGCGACTCGCTGCTGTATCCGGGCGAGGACATCCTGGGCGCCTTCCGCGACGGCGCCGAGATCACGCTCGACAAGGTGGCCATGCTGATGATCACCACGAGCGACAACACGGCGGCGTTGTGGCTGCAACACCTCTGCGGCACCGGCACGGCCATCAACGCGTGGCTGGCGGCGCACGGCTTCGAGGGCACCCGCATGAACAGCCGTACGCCGGGCCGCCGCGCCGACTGGGAACGCTACGGCTGGGGCCAGACCACCCCGCGCGAGATGGCCGACTTGCTGGTGCGGATCCGCCGGGGCAACGCCGTCAGCCCGGCCGCCAGCGAGGAGATGTACCGCCTGCTCACGCGCATCTACTGGGACGACGAAGCCCTCTCGCAAATGCCGCCGACCGTCCAGGCCGCCTCCAAGCAGGGCGCCGTCAACCGGTCGCGCTCCGAGGTCGTGCTCGTCAACGCCCCCCACGGCGACTACGTCTTCGCCGTCATCACCAAGAACCAGCAGGACGAAAGCTGGGAGACTGACAACGAGGGCTTCGTGCTCATCCGCAACGTCGCGCGCCTGCTCTGGCGCTACTTCGAGCCGGATTCCGAATGGCAGCCCGCCGCCGGGGCGGAGCGGTACCGGTGAGACTGCTTTGCCAGGATTTCGAGGCCGGCACGTCGCCGTCCGCGCGGCGGGCGGAACTTCTGCGGCGAAGGCGAGATTGTCTGCGGCAATAAACGTCTTTGCGCCATGCTACGAACGAGCGGCCTTTTATGCCTGCTGCTTGCCCTGGCCGTGAGCGCGCAGGCCCAGCCGGCGCCGCAGCCGGACGCCGTGCTGCACGCCAGGCTCGACAGCCTCGTGCAGGGTTTTCGGGGCGACGTGGGGATCTACGTGCGGCACCTGCCCACCGGGCGCGAGGCCGCCCTCGACGCCGACGAGGTCTTTCCGTCGGCCAGCCTCATCAAAGTGCCCATCCTGGCGGCCCTCTTCGACCGGATCGAACGGGGCAAGCTGCGCTATCACCAGAAGCTCGTCTACCGCGACTCGCTGCGCACCGCCGGCGCGGGGCTGCTGGCGGCCTTCAAAGACGGCGAGCCGGTCGAACTGAGCGAGGCCGTCGTGCTGATGACGACGATGAGCGACAACACGGCGGCGCTGTGGCTGCAACACCTGGCCGGCACCGGCACGGCGGTCAACGCCTGGCTCAAGGCCAACGGCTTCCGCCAGACGCGCGTCAACGCGGGCACGCCGGGCCGCCTGGGGGCCTGGAAACAATACAATTGGGGCCAGACCACCCCGCGCGAGATGGCCGACCTGCTGGTGCGGATCCGCCAGGGCCGCGCCGTCAGCCCGGCCGCCAGCGAGGAGATGTACCGCCTGCTCACGCGCAGCCAATGGGACGACGAAGCCCTCTCGCAAATGCCGCCGACCGTCCAGGCCGCCTCCAAGCAGGGCAGCGTCGCCCGCGCCCGCTCCGAGGTCGTGCTCGTCAACGCCCCCCACGGCGACTACGTCTTTTGCGTGATGACCAAAGATCAGCAGGATCAGCGTTGGGAGGCTGACAACGAGGGCTTCGTGCTCATCCGCAACGTCGCGCGCCTGCTCTGGCGCTACTTCGAACCCGGCGACGCCTGGCAGCCCGCCCCGAAGCGGGAGGCCTTCCAGTAAAAAAAACGCCCCGCCGGACGCTGCGGCGGGGCGCTCGCTGCCTCTCGGCAAGCGTTGGGGTTTTGTGTCAGGAGCTTACTTGAGCAGCGTCAGGCTCCGCACGACGACCTGCCCGCCGGCCTCCAGCCGGACGAGGTAGATCCCGCTGGGCAGGCTCGTCGCGTCGAACACGACCTCGTGCGCGCCGGCTGCTACCGTCGCGTCGACGAGTTGCGCCACGGCGCGGCCCGTCACGTCGTAGACGGCCAGGCGCACGTGCGCGGCCTCAGGCAGCG
>JBFGTT010000066.1:0-10305 GCA_041565995.1 Rhodothermales bacterium | reverse complement strand
CGCGCTGACGCTGGCCGCCGGCGAGCGCGACCTGGACATCGGCTACACGGCGCTGGCCTTCGCGCGCCCGGAGGACGTCCGCTTCCAGGTGCGGCTCGACGGCTACGACGAGACGTGGCAGGACATGGCCGACCGGCGGACGGCGTCTTACACGAACCTGCCGGCCGGGCGCTACACCTTCCGGGTGAAGGCGGGCCTGGGCGGGGCCTGGACGGAGGAGGCCGCGACGCTCGCCATCACCCGCCAGCCCTTTTTCTGGGAGACGCGCTGGTTCTACGTGCTCGTGGCCGTCTTCTTCGTCCTGGCGGGGCCGGCGCTCTACGTCTTCCGCGTGCGGCGCCTCAAGGCCCGCCAGGAGACGCTGGAACGCCTCGTCGCGGCGCGCACCGAGCAGATCCGCGCGCAGGCCGCCCAGCTCGAAGCGCAGGCGGCGGAGCTGCAGCACACGAGCGCGCTCAAGAGCCGCTTCCTGGCCAACATCTCCCACGAGTTCCGCACGCCGCTGACGCTCACCTTCGGCCCGCTCAACGACCTGCTTGCCGGCCGCTACGCCACGCTCGACGAGGCCCGGCCCCAGCTCGAACGCGCCACCCGCAACGGCCAGCGCCTGCTGCGGCTCATCAACCAGCTTCTCGAACTCTCCCGCCTCGATGCCGGGCAGCTCCGGCTCCGGCCGCAGGCGCACGACCTCGTGGCGTTCCTGCGCCAGCGCGTGGCCGCCTTCGAGTCGCTCGCGCAGACGCGGCGCCTCACGCTGCGCTTCCGGCCCGAAGCCGAGACGCTGACCTACGTCTTCGACGCCGAGAAGCTGGAGACCGTAGTGCTCAACCTGCTCTCGAACGCCTTCAAGTTCACCCCCGAGGGCGGCACCGTGGAGGTGGCCGTGCAGGAGGAGATCGACGGCGCCGTGGGCCTGACCGTGCGCGACACCGGCGTGGGCACTGCGCCTGAGCACCTGCCCCGCCTCTTCGACCGCTTCTACCAGGTGGACAGCTCGACGACGCGGCCGCGCGAGGGGACGGGCATCGGGCTGGCCCTCGTGCGTCAGCTCGTGGAACTGCACGGCGGCGCCATCGACGTCGAGAGCACGGTGGGCGCCGGCACCACGTTCACGGTTCGCCTCCCCGCGTGCCCGCTCGCGGACGCCGCCCCCAGCGGGACCGCACCGCCGGCGCCCGCCGCCCCACCGCCCGAGCCGGCGCACACCGCCGTGCTGGCCGACCTGGACGCCTTCGCCCGCTCCCCGAACACAGCCCCCGCCCACGCCGCCGCGAACGGCGCGGCGCCGGACGACGAGGCCACCGTGGTACTCATCGTGGACGACAACGCCGACCTGCGCGCCTACATCCGCAGCCACCTCGACGACCGCTACCACGTCGAGGAGGCCGAAGACGGCGCCGCCGGCCTGAGGCGCGCCGTGGACCTCGTGCCGGACCTCGTGCTCTCGGACGTGATGATGCCGAGGATGGACGGCTTCGCCCTGCTGGCCGCCCTCAAGGCCGACCCCTCGACGAGCCACGTGCCGGTGGTGCTCCTGACGGCCAAGGCCGACGCCGAGAGCCGACTGGCCGGCCTGCACACCGGCGCGGACGACTACCTCGAAAAGCCGTTCGACGCCGAGGAGCTGCGCGCCCGCGTGGCCAACCTCATCGAGAGCCGCCGGCATCTGCGGGCGTTGTGGTCGAAGTCTCTGCTGACGCCGGAGGCGGTGGAGGTGCCCTCGGTGGAGGCGGCGTTCCTGGAGGCGGTGAAGGCGGCCATCGAGCAGGGGATGGGGGACGCCGGCTTCGGCGTGGACGATCTGGCCGCGGCGGTGGGCATGAGCCCGCGCCAGCTCCAGCGCAAGCTGCGCGGCCTGCTCGGCGAGACGCCGGGCGCGCTCGTGCAGCGGTTCCGGCTGGAGCGGGCCGCCATGCTGCTCCGGCAACAGGCCGGCAGCGTCAAGGAGATTGCCTTTGCCGTCGGCTACCGGAGCACCTCGCAGTTCCGCAAAGCCTTTCAGCAGGCCTACGGCACGGCGCCCTCGGCCTATGCCGCCACGCGATGAGCCTTGTGGTTGGTGATGGCTTGTTCCCTTCCCTGGAGGCGGCGTCCCTTCTCGCCGTAGCGGGGTGCGGCCTCCCGTCGGCATCTCTCAGCGCCTGCCCTTCTCTACCGCGCCCTCGGACCGTTACCTGATCACAGCTTCTACGGCTTGCACGAAGCGCTCGACATCCCCGAGGAGATCAGCCACGGCCTGCGGTTCGACGTTGAGTGCCACGTCGTAGTCGGCGCCTTCGCGCAACTCTTCGGCGAGCGAGAGGATGGCGGCCACCTCGGGATCGATCCGACCGGTTTTCACGAAATGAAAGTGGAAGCGCAGGATGATTCCCTGGTGCGTCTTCGGGGCTTCGCCCAGGGAGAGCAGCGCGGCCCGCGCAGCATAGAACGGACGCATAGTACGCCCGGTTGATCGATGTGGTGAGGAAATCGCCTTCGAGCGTATAGTGCGCCGCCGCGAGCGCCTCCCCGGCTTTCTCGAACAAGGCGTCGACCTCGGTCATGACAGCAGCGCCCCTTCCTGATGCACGTTGATCATCAGTGGATGGCCTTGATTCTGAAAGGTGGCCAGCGAGACCGGCTTCAAAGAAACGAGGACTTCGTAACGCGCCAGGGCGTCCATCTTGAGCGCGAGCAGGCGGCGGACCTCGGCGATGTAATCGACCTCGCCCTCGAGCACGACGAGCACGTCGACGTCGCTCTCGGGATGGGCCTCTCCCCGCACCTGCGAGCCGTAGAGGACGACGTGGCGCAGGCGGTCGCCGTAGAGGGTGGGCAGCGCGGACAGCGTGTCGCTGAGTGCGGCGCGCACGGCAGGGGTGAGATGATCCGGGAGGGTCGTCGGCATCGGAGTGAGAGGATTCAAGGCGTCCGGTGGTAGCGACGGACGGCGGACGTATCGGTTCCCCGCTCGCAGAGTACGGTGAAAAGTCTGAGATGACCGGTCCATGCGTGAGACCGGTTGGGCACTCCACCACGCTCGCACTTCTGCAAGGCTCTGCCACCCGGCCGGGGGCTGTAGGCGCCGTCCGGGCGGCCGATGGCCGGAAAACGGCGCACGTTGTCTGGATGGCGGCGTCGCTGTCCGAAAACCGGCGGTGATCGTCGGGCGGCGGCGGCGCGGGCCGCCTATGCTGGGGATAGCGCTCTCTCACCCGCTCCCCTGGCCCGATGGCAGACGCCGAACCCGATCCCCGCTCCGTGCCGAAGCCCGTCCCATCGCAGGAGACCCAACGCGAAGTGGCAGCCCTGCTGGCGATGCTGGGCCTGCCGCCGCAGGAGCCCGAGCCGACCGACCGCGCGCCGCCGGCACCGAAGGCGCCTGATGAGAACAATTCCCCCATTCCGTCATCCCGAACCAATCCTGAGGAGGAACGACTATGAGACATCTTAAAAAAACACTACCCCTGGTCTGCGGCATGCTGCTCCTGCTGAGTCTACCCACTCTTACTGCGGCACAGTCAGGCGCGGCGCTGCATTTCGACGGGACAAATGACTTAGTTAACATCGCAAACAACCCAATGGGCGGTGGAGGAACCTACACAAAAGAAGCCTGGGTCTTTGCTACCCAGTCTCTGTGCAAGAATATCATTAGCGCCGCCAATTCTCATCAGTTATGGATGTTTGGCAACCTTAAAGCCGGGCACGATAGATCTTACCAAATTGTGGAGGAGTCAACGAGTTTTCCATTGAATAGCTGGCAGCACGTTGCCGTCACTTATAATGCTACCGGCCAGATGAATTTATACCGCAACGGCAATTTAGTTGCTTCAGCTACCACTTCTATCCTTTACAATCCCGCAACTCCAACACAAATTGGGGCGCACGGCGGAGGATGTACCTTCCAAGGAAATATGGACGAAATCCGTATCTGGAATGTCGCTCTGAGTCAGGCTGATATTCAAGCTCGAATGAACTGCGAGCTTTCAGGCAATGAATCCGGGCTGGTAGCCTACTACAATTTCAACCAAGGAGTAGCCGGTGGCAATAATGCTGGCGTCAATACCCTCAATGACATAGCCGGTGGCAACAATGATGGTACGCTAGCTAACTTTGCCCTAAACGGCAGCACCTCCAACTGGGTAGCCCCGGGTGGCGTCATCAGTGGAACTCCCTGTCCTCCACCGGACAGCGATGGCGACGGCGTGTCGGACGACGACGACCTCTGCCCCGGCACCGCCGCCGGCGATGCCGTGGACGCTAACGGCTGCGCCGACGCCCAGGTCGATGGCGACGGCGACGGCGTCTGTGACCCTGGTGCCCCGAGCGGCGGGCCGTCCGCCTGCACCGGCTCGGACAACTGCCCACTCGTCGCCAACCCCGGCCAGGAAGACCTCGACGGCGACGGCCTCGGCGACGCCTGCGACGACACGGTCAACGTCGAAGGCGCCCTCGACGTGCTCATCGCCAAGGTTGAAGCCCTCGGCCTGCCCGGCGGTCTCGAAAACGCCCTGCTGAGCAAGCTAAACAATGCCAAGGAGAGTTGGAGCAATGGCAATGTCAATGCGACGCTCGGCAAATTCGGTGCGTTCATCAACCAGGTCGAGGCCAAGCGCGGCACGGACCTCACCGACGCTGAGGCAGACGATCTGGTGGGCTGCGCCCAGGCCATCATCGATGCGATCAACGGCGGCACGGCGGCCAAGGGCGGCGCGGACACCCCGGCCGCGGTGCAGGCCGAGGTGCCGGCGGCCTACGCGCTGGAGGCGGCCTACCCGAACCCGTTCAACCCGCAGACGACGATCCGCTTTGGCGTACCGGAGGCGGCTCAGGTGAGCCTGGCGGTCTACGACGTGCTGGGTCGTCAGGTGCGGGTGCTCGTCGAGGGCCGGCGCGCGGCGGGTGTGCACGAGGTGGTCTTCGAGGCCGGCGGCTTGCCGAGCGGGACGTACCTGGTGCGGCTCGTGACGCCGGCCAGGAGCTTCGTGCAGACTGTGCAACTGGTCAAATAGGCGCCCCGGCTATCGCTCGATCCCTTAACCCATAGCCGCAAGGCCCCGTCCAGCCACGTGCCGGGCGGGGCCTTCGGCGTAGGAGGCCCGGGGCAATGCGGACCATGATATGTTAACCAACAGTCCGTGCAGTTTTTGAGTGACCTCTCTGACGTGATCAAGCTCAACGCCTATTTTGAGCGAAAAACGCACATTGCCGACAAACAAGGTCGCAATGTTAACACCATCTTCAAAAAAGACGTTGTCCAAAATCGGCTCATATGAGCCATATGGACCGATTTTCAAAACTGCACGGAGTATTAGTTAAGAGAGTCGCACTTGTGGTAGGGTGCTAAAGCCAGATGAAGCGCGTCGCCTAGCGGGTCGTCTGGCATAACTTTATGGAGGATGTAGGCTTCGACGATCTCAGCTATTTCTGCTTCAATCGATAGTTAAGCTAAGGCGGTGTGAGCGTTTCAAGAGAGGAGTTCGCCTGCCTGTTCGAGAATGCGGCGGTAGACGGCCTCAGAGAGGAAGAATCCATGGTGCAGGAGGGCGTCCAGCAGGGGACGGACCGCAGACACCAGGCCGGCCTGTTTGGCACGGACCAGGATGCCGACGCTGCCAACGACGGGCAGGTTCAGGGATCGTGCAAAGCGTCGGCCTCGGCGCTCATCGAGCAAGAGCGTGGCTCCGGGATGCTCGCGAGCCAGCGCAATGGCTTCGGCTTCCCCTACGTCCAGGGAGAGCGTGCGGTGCTAGGCAACGAGCGTCTGATCCTGTACGGCTACCACATGGAGCCAGGACGGACGAGCGGCAATCTCGGCGACGACGGCGGGCGGGGCGATGACGTAAGGGAACAGCCCGGGCAGGAGGTCGAGGCGGTCGATTTGCTCGAAGGCGATGAGAACGCTGGTGTCGGTGATGACGAGGGCGTTATCCATCGGCCGTTTCGGCGGGCGGGTGCGGCGGCGGGAAGCTTTGCAGGATCTCCAACTCGCGCTCCAGGTCGGCAGGGTCGTCGTAGACGAAAGCGGGGATGCCGCGCTTTGCGAGCAGTTCGATGAACGTACGCTTGGAATAACCAGCCATCTCGGCGGCGTAGCCGAGGGAGACCTTACCTTCCTCGAAGAGCTTCATGCTCAACAGCAGGCGAGCCTCTTCGGGATCGAGGTCAAAGGGGAGTTCGATGGTCAGCGTGTTGCTCATAGGTTCTTCATCGGATAACAGGCCCAGAATCCAGCCTGGCTTGGACGCCCAACGCGCTGGCTTTGTTTGCAGGCGCTATAATTCGGAGTGACTGGTGGACAGTCGGTCTTGTCATCTCGGTCGCGGTCACAAATATCCAGCCCAATGGAAACGTAGAGATCGAAGCTCGACTACTGGCTCAGACTCATCCCTCTAATATCAACGCTCTGAAAAAGCTGTGCAAGCTTGCCCGCGTGTCATCCCGAACGAACGTGAGGGATCCCCGTCGGTAAAACCAGGCATCCATGGAATCGCTGGGGATCCCTCCTCCCTGCAGTCGTCGCGATGACTCGGCTTTTGCACAAGCATTTACCAGAACGGATATAAGAACGGGTATAAGTGTCGGGGAGCGGAGGGCGGAGGGCATAAGGCGGGGATCGATCTTCCATCCCCTGAACCCTCTACCCCGCTGCTCGTACAAGCACGATGCTTCGGGCCAGGCACATAGCGTTGCTGCTCGTCCTCGTCGCGACGGCGGCAGCCTGCCGCCACCGAGCCGACGAGGCGATCTCGATGGATACCGTGCGCGCCGAGGGCGAAGCGGACCAGGAAAGCTGGGGCGCCCACTTCTACGTCACCGAGGTGCCCAGCGGGTCCGACCAGAGCCGCCTGCGCCTCGAAATGATCGCCGACTACATGGCCCGCTACGAGCGCCCGGACAGCACCTACATGCTCCTGCGCGGCCACCCCGACAGCCTCGACCGCCGCGTTACCGTGCTGCTCTACGACGCCGCCGGCGACTCGTCGGCCACGCTGACTTCCGAACGCGTCCTCTACTTCGACCAGGAAGATCGCTTCGAGGCGCGCGGCAACGTCGTCGTCGTCACGCAGGAAGGCAAACGCCTCGAAAGCGAACACCTGATCTGGAACGAGGCCGACCACAAGGTGCGCACCCCCGGCTTCGTACGCATCATCCAACCCAACGAACGCGTCCAAGGCTACGGCCTGGTGGCCGACGAAAACCTCGAGACCTACCAACTCGAGCGCGTCACCGCCCAGGTGACGCTGGAGGACGAACCATGACGGCCCGCCGACGCCTTCTTGCCCCGCTGCTCCTGGCCGCCCTGCTGCTCGGCCCCGGCGCGGCGCAACCGGTGCGGGCCTTCCAGGCGCAGCCCGACACCACGAGGCTCCGCGAGGCGTTCGTCTCCGCCGACTTCTTCGAAGGGCTGATCGAAGAGGGCGAGGCCGTCCGGCGGCTCATCGGCAACGTGCAGGTGCAGCAGGACAGCACCTTCCTCTCCTCCCGCCGCGCCCTGCAATACACCGCCCGCCAGACGTTCCTCTTCACCGGCAGCGTCCTCATCGTTGAAAAAGGCGACTCGCTGCGCGCCGACACCGTCTTCTACGACAAACGCACCAAGGTGGGCCGCGCCAGGGGCCGCGTCTACCTCACCGACGGCGACGTGCAGGTGCGCGCCCCCTCCGGCCTCTACTTCGTCAACGAAAAACGCGCACGCTTCGAAGACGACCTCACCCTCGTCGACAGCACCGCCCAACTGACCAGCCGGAAAGGCACCTACTGGTCGGACGACAAACGCGCCGAACTCGACGGCGCCGTGCATCTCACCGCCGAACGCACCTACCTCGAAGCCGACTCGCTGACCTACTTCCGCGAAACCGAAGTCTCCGTCGCGCGCGGCAACGTCTTCATCAAACGCATCGGCGGCGAAGACGACGCCGAGGCCGACTCGACGCTACGCACGCTGCTCTTCGGCGGCTACGCCTACAACGACGAACAGGCCGGCTACAGCCAGGTCGAAGGCCGCCCCCTGCTCCTCCAGCTGCGCCAGGACTCCACCGGCGCCGACCTCGATACGCTGCTCATCCGCGCGCGCCGCCTCGAATCGCTCCAGCAGGACAGCCTCCAGCGCCTCGTCGCCGTCGACTCCGTCCAGATCTGGAAAGCCGACTTCGCCGCCCTGGCCGACTCGGTCGTCTACGAACGCTTCCGCGCCGACACGCTGCAGGCCGACACGCTGCAGACCGACACGCGCGCGGCCCCCGAAGAGACACGCCTGTTCGGGCGACCGATGGCGTGGGTGGGCCAGGCGCAGGTCAGCGGCGACACGCTGCGCGTCAAGGGCCGGGAAGGATCCATCGACTCGCTCTTCGTGCGCGGCGGCGCCTTCGTGGCCCAGCGCGACACCCTCACCGGGCGCATCCAGCAACTCAAGGGGCTGCACCTCACGGGCACCTTCGAGGACGATTCGACGCGCACCTTCGTCGTCGGTCCCAACGCCGAGGCCATCTACTTCCAGCGCGACGACCAGGACCGCCCCGACGGCGGCCTCCGGGCCTCCGGCGACGTGGCCGTCTTCCGCTTCCAGGGCGAGAGCCCCCGCCGCATCGACTTTGCCGGCGATCCGCAGGGCACCTATTACGCCGAGGACCTCCTGCCCACCCCCTTCCAACTCGACGGCTTCCGCTGGTTGCCCGAACGCCGCCCCACCCGCGCCGGCCTGCTGCGCGAGCAGCGCATCCTCCGGCGCTTGGAACAGGAGGCCCTGCCGCCCCCCTCGGAGCGGCCCTTCCAGGCCGTGCCGCCCGTCGAGGAGGCCGCCCGGACTACGTCCGGCACGAACGACAGCCCCCCGCCACAGCCATGATCAACCCGCCGCACCGAGAACCCGTCGGCGCCCCGCTGACGCTGCGCACCGAGGGCCTCACGAAACGCTACAAGAAGCGCGCCGTGGTGCAGGACGCCAACCTGCACGTGCGCGAGGGCGAAATCGTGGGACTGCTCGGCCCCAACGGCGCCGGCAAAACCACCACGTTCTACATGATCGTCGGGCTGGTGCGGCCCAACGCCGGGCGCATCTTCCTGGGCGAGCACGACGTGACGCACCTGCCCATGTACCGCCGCGCCCGCCGGGGCATCGGCTACCTGGCGCAGGAAGCGTCGATCTTCCGCCACCTGAGCGTCGAGCAAAACCTGCACGCCGTGCTCGAATTCCACAAGATCAGCCGGCAAAAGCGGCGCGAGCGCGTCGAGGCGCTCATCACCGAGTTCCGCCTCGAACGCGTGCGCAAGTCGAAGGGCTACATGCTCTCGGGCGGCGAACGGCGGCGCACCGAGATCGCCCGCGCCCTGGCCATGCGGCCCAAGTTCTTCCTGCTCGACGAACCCTTCGCCGGCGTCGATCCCATCGCCGTCGAAGACATCCAGACCATCGTGGCCGACCTCAAACGGCGCGGCATCGGCGTCCTGATCACCGACCACAACGTCCACGAAACGCTCGCCATCACCGACCGCGCCTACCTGCTCTTCGAAGGCAACATCCTCAAGCAGGGCACCGCCGAAGAACTCGCCGCCGACCCCGTCGTGCGCAAACAATACCTGGGCGAAAAGTTCACCCTGGAACGGTACCGGTGATCTCCAGCGTGCGGAGCAGGGCAGGTGTGCGCAAGGTGGTGGAGGCAGCCAACCAACCCGTTCGGCTCGTCATGCGGCTCTGCCGCGTGACGCGCTGGCCGATGGCTCTGCCGTCAAGGGGCCGTGCTGGCGGCAGAGCCTCCGTTGGTGCGTTGCACGACGGAGCCACGCGACGAGCAGCATGGGGGGGCGTTTTCTTTTTCTCGAGAACGAAGCGCGGACCTACGGGTTTTCCTGCACGTTCGTATCTTGCCGATCCGCACAAGCCAGCAAGAGCCAGAGAAAAAGCATGGTCGTCGTAATGGAACCCGGCGCCACGGAGGCCCAGATCGAAGCCGTCATCGACCGGCTCAACCGGCACGGCTTCGACGTGCACCGCTCCAGCGGCGTCAACCAGACCGTCCTGGGCGCCATCGGCGTCAAACCCGACTTCGACACGCGCTACATCAAGGTGCTCGACGGCGTGGCCGACGTGCACCGCGTCACCGAGCCCTACAAGTTCGCCAGCCGCGCCTGGAAGAAAGAAAACACCGTCTTCGACGTCGGCGGCGTCACCGTCGGCGGTGACGAGATCGTCGTGATGGCGGGGCCGTGCTCGGTCGAGAGCGAGGCGCAGATGGAGGCCACGGCGGCGCACGTGGCCGCCCAAGGCGCCACCTTCCTGCGCGGCGGCGCCTTCAAACCGCGCACCTCGCCCTACGCCTTCCAGGG